>CAZLMY010000008.1:0-71944 GCA_964560845.1 uncultured Occallatibacter sp.
CTGACCAAGTGGTACGAGGAGCACGGCCGCCACGAGATCTTTGCCGGCGGCAAGAAGGTCGGCATGAGCCAGGTGGGTCACGATCTGACCCTGAACATGGCCCATGTCAACTCGGAAGCCAACCACACGCTGGATGAACTGGGCATCGCAAAGAATGCGCGCGAAGAGAAGATTCGCGCCCGCGATGTGAAGATCAAGGACGACGCGGAGAACGCCCGCATGGCCAAGCTTTATCGCGAGCACGTTCTAGGCGAGAAGCCGGTCGAAGGGCTGGTTCGGTTGGATTCGATAGCCCCTGCCAAGCCCGTCGAGCAAAAGCAGGAAGAGCCCGTGGCCGGCGACTAGGCATTGCGTGCAGCCACCGCGCCTTCGGCGCAATCGACACCGCAATACCACCAAGGCCGTTCCCGATGGGAACGGCCTTGGTGCGTGGAGCCGCTTTCGAACCAACGTAAGGAAGGGATTTGGATGTCGAAATGGAAAGACGATTTGGCGGATGTTTCCACGCTTGCGCCGCGCGAAGACCAGCCATTGGCTGCCCGCAGCATCCGCATTATTGGGGTTCCCCTCGACATGGGCGCCAGCCGCCGCGGCGTGGATATGGGGCCGTCGGCCATGCGTGTGGCCGGCCTCGAGGCGCGCCTTGAAGCCCTGGGGCACCAGGTTACTGACGGCGGCAATATTCGCGTGGAGATCGCCGAGACCCAGTCGACCGGCAGCGCCAGCGCCCGCTACCTCAAGGAGATCGCCGAAACCTGCACCCGGACGGCCGAAGCCGTGTTGCAGACCCTGGAAGACGGCATGATTCCCCTGGTGCTGGGCGGAGATCACTCCCTGGCAGCCGGATCGGTGTCCGGAGTGGCGGAGTTCCATCGGCGGCGCGGCCAGAAGATCGGCGTGATCTGGATCGATGCCCACTCGGACTTCAATACGCCCGATACTTCGCCATCAGGCAATGTGCATGGGATGCCGCTGGCTGCGCTGCTGGGAGTTGGACCGGAGGCGCTGACGCAGATTCTTTACCCCGGAGCGAAGATTGCCCCGGCGAACACGGTGCTGGTCGGGGTGCGCGACATTGACGCTGCCGAACGCGCCAACCTGCGCCGCGCCGGCATGACCGAGGTCTATACCATGCGGGATATCGACGAGCGGGGCATGCGCGCGGTGATGGAAGAGGCCATCCGCGCGGCGGGAAACGGCACCGCGGGTTACCACGTGTCGCTGGACATGGACTGGATCGACCCGGAAGACGCGCCTGGAGTGGGTACGCCGGTTCGTGGCGGGGCCACTTACCGCGAGGCTCATTTGGCCATGGAGATCCTGTCCGACCGGGGCGGCCTGCTGAGCTTCGAGATGGTCGAGGTGAACCCGATCATCGACGAGCGCAACCGCACCGCCGACCTGGCGGTGGAACTGGCCTGCTCGGCATTTGGGAAGAAGATCCTGTGAGGGGTTCTACACTTGAATTGATCTGATTCTCGTAACTCACGTGGTGATGAAACAAGAAATGGCGAAAAAACTGCGGGTTGGAATTGTGTTTGGGGGGCGCAGCGGCGAGCATGAAGTCTCGCTGCTGTCGGCTGCTTCGGTGTTGAAGGCGATCGATCGCAAAAAGTTCGATGTGGTTCCGATCGGGATCAACAAGGCTGGGCATTGGCTGACCGCGGGCGCGGCGCAAGGTCTGCTGGAAGGCGAAGCAGCGGACACGCTTGCCGAACCCGCTCAAGATGCGTCGGCCAAAAAACTGCGCGCCGGCGATCCTGCGGAGACGCCTGGAGCGCATTTGCTGGCCGAAGGGCAGCCCGCTCTGCTGGCGCCGGAGCCAGCAGAAACCAGCCTGGCGACGGACGCCTCCGCGGCTCTCGACAGCCATGCGGCCCTCGGGGGCCAGTCGCTGGACGTGGTTTTTCCGGTGCTGCACGGCACCTTCGGCGAGGACGGCACAATTCAAGGGCTGTTCGAGTTGGCCGGCATCGCTTACGTGGGCTCGGGCGTGCTGGGCTCCGCGGCGGGCATGGACAAGGACGTGATGAAGCGGCTGTTTGCGCATGTGAAGCTGCCCATGGTCAAACACGTTACGCTGCTCCGCACAGATTGGGAGAAGTCGCCGCGCAAGGCCGTGGCGGCCATCGAGGCTGCGCTCAAGTACCCGGTCTTTGTGAAGCCGGCCAATCTGGGCTCGTCGGTGGGCATCAGCAAGGTGCACGACCGCAAGGAATTGGGACCGGCACTGACGCTGGCGGCCCGCTTCGACCGCAAGCTGGTGGTGGAAGAGGGCGTAGGCGGCAAGAAGGGCAAGGCGCGGGAGTTGGAAGTCGCGGTGCTGGGCAACGACGATCCCAAGGCCAGCGTGGTGGGCGAGATCATTCCCGGCAAGGAGTTCTACGACTACGAAGCCAAGTATCTGTCGGAAGGCTCTGTGCCGGTGATCCCGGCCAAGCTGACCAAGGCGGAGGCCAAGCAGATCCGGGAAATGGCAGTGGCGGCATTCCGCGCCTGCGATCTTTCCGGTCTGGCCCGGGTGGACTTTTTGATGGAGCCAGCCGGCAAGCGCCGCATCTTCGTGAACGAGGTCAACACGCTGCCGGGATTCACCCAAATCAGCATGTACCCCAAGCTGTGGGAGGCCACTGGAGTCCCCTACAAGGAGCTGATTACGCGGCTGATCGAATTGGCCCTGGAGCGCCAGGCGGAGAAGAACAGAAACACGTACAGCAGGGATTAGGTGCGGGGTCAAACTGCTCCCAATGGACGAAACTGCCCAATGAAACCTATTGAACACCAAATGCTGCAAGTTAGCTTCCGCTGCGCGGAAATGGCAAGTTTGCAAGTTAGCTGGACCCTGCGGCGGGTTCGGAGCCGAGCGCCTGTTCATGCGAGGCCGTAGAATGCGTTCTCTTGAACGCCGATAGGGCTGCCGGGATCTGCCGCGCGAAGGGGTCTTGTCTCGAGGAACTCGCCATCAGGCTGTGCTCTCGTCCATCCGCAGGGGCATGCGGCGAAGTCGCTTTCCTGTGGCCGCGAAGATGGCGTTCGCAATTGCAGGTCCGGTAAGCCACACCGCAGCTTCACCGAGCCCGTGCGGATCGTCATGGCTATCGACGAAGTAAGTTTCAACTGCCGGCGCTTCCGGGATGCGGAGCACCGAGTAGTCATTGAAGTTTTGCTGTTCGACTGCGCCATCGCGAATCGTAGTTGCCTCGTTGAGCGCGGCGCCCAGGCTGAAGAGCATTCCTCCTTCAAGCTGCGAACGGGCGCCATTCGGATTCACCACCTGGCCGCAGTCGACCGCCAGCACCAGGCGATCGACACGGATGTTGTCGCGTTCCACCGTGACCTCTGCCACCTCGGCGAGATATGCGTAGGTCGTCGTGCAGGCGATGCCGCGGCCACGATTCGGACCCAGAGGCCTGTTCCATCCTGCCTTTTCGGCCACGAGATCGAGTACCGCAACCAAGCGTTTCGGATCGGACGGGGGCCCGTCATCGCCCGTCGATTTCGGCAGCGGACTGGGCGGCAATTGCAACATGCGCCTGCGGAATCGATAGGGATCCTGTCCTGCGGCATGAGCCAACTCGTCCATGAAGCACTCTACGGCGAATCCGTTGAACGAATTCTCTACCGAGCGCCACCAGGCCCGAGGCACTGCGCTGGTAATGAGTGTGAATCCGGTGCGAATATGCGGAACTGCGTACGGGATAGGAGGAGGCAGTTCCGAGCCATCCAGCTTGTAGGTGCCGGGAGCGCTCCAGAAAGCGCCGATGGCCGTGTCGGCAAGGTGATCGGACCAGGCCGCTACGTTGCCTTGGCCATCCAGTACTCCCTTCATGCGATGCATTCCCGCCGGCCGGTAGAAGTCGTGCGTCATGTCGTCTTCGCGGCTCCATACCAACTGCACCGGCGAGGAGACATGGCGGGCAATCTGCGCGGCCTCCGTCGGGAAATCATATTGATAGCGCCGGCCGAATCCCCCGCCCATGAAGGTGGTGTGCACCGTGACGCTGCCCTCCGGCAAAGCTAGCTCCGTTGCAACGTTTTTGCGCATGGCTTCCGCGGATTGCGATGGGCTCCACACTTCGCATTTGCCCTCGCGCAGGTGGATGGCGATGTTCATCGGCTCCATGGTCGCGTGCGCCAGGAAGGGGAACTCGTACACCGCCTCAATGCGCTTCGCCGCCGGAAGCTTGTCCAGGTTGTCGCCGCCCGGATCAGACGTCCAGGCAGGCGGTTGTGAAAGCGCCTCCTTCATCTGGGAGCGGAGGGAGTTGGTGGACTCTCCGTGGTTCGGGCCATGACTCCAGGTGACCTCGAGCGCCTTTCTGCCTTGCATCGCCGCCCAAGTGGATTTTGCCACCACCACCACTCCGCCGGCGGTAAACACGCGGTGTGCGCGGGCTGGAATCTCGAATACCTGCATCACGCCGGGAACAGCCAGCGCCTTGGCCGCGTCGAATTTCGCCGGCGTTCCGCCGAACGTGGGACACCGCGCGATGACTGCAAACACCATTCCCGGCACGCGCACGTCGAGACCGAAGCGCGTTGTGCCAGTGCATTTGTCCGGAATGTCGAGATGCGCTGTTTCTCTCCCGATCAGCGTGAACTGCGCCGGCTCCTTGAGCTTCACCGTCTTGACTTCCGGAAGCGGCATGGAACTCGCTTGCGACACCAATTCTCCATATGCCAGCTTCCGGCCGGAGGCCGTGTGCAGCACTTCGCTCTTCGATGTGCTGCATTCCGACTCTGGAACCTTCCAAGCGCGCGCCGCCGCGGCCACCATGGCCACGCGCACCTGTGCCCCAGCCCGGCGTAAGGGCAGATAGTTGCGCCTTATGCTTCCACTTCCCCCTGTGCCCACGGAGAATTCCGACTGGACGACCGTCACACGTTCCCAGTCCAGGTCGGCTTCCTCGGCCAGCAGCATGGGAAGCGAGGTATACACTCCCTGGCCCATCTCCGATCGCTCCAGCACCAGTTCGGCGCTGCTGTCAGGCTTGATGTGAATCCATGCATCGAAAGGACTCGCACCCGCCCCCGTTTGGGCAGAGGTATCTTGCGCCTGGGCTCGCAGGGTGAATCCGACCACGAAAGCGCCGCCGGCGAGAGCGGCCGAGGTGCCCAGAAATCCCCTACGGCTGACCCTCACGCTTTCACCTCCTGCGCTGCCCTGTGAATGGCCTTGCGGATGCGGAAGTAAGTTGCACACCGGCAGATGTTGCCGGCCATCGCGTCATCGATCTGGGCATCGGTAGGGTGCAGCGTGCCGGCCAGCAGCGCCGCGGCCGACATGATTTGTCCCGACTGGCAGTAGCCGCATTGCGGAACCTGCTCCGCGATCCAGGCCTGTTGCACCGCGTGCAAGCCGTTCTGGCCTAGCCCTTCGATGGTCAACACTGTCTGGCCTGCCGCGCTCGAAATCGAGGTCAGGCACGAGCGTACCGCCTGGCCGTTCAAATGCACAGTGCAGGCGCCGCACATGCCGATTCCGCAACCGTACTTGGTGCCGGTGAACTCAAGAAGATCGCGCAAAACCCACAGCAGGGGCATCTCGGCGTCCGCGTCAACGGTGCGCGATTGGCCGTTGATCTGAAGTGTGAACTGGGACATCGGCGACCTCGAATCCAGCCTTGCCCATGAGCTCGAAAAATGCAATCGGGATGCAGGGAAGAGCGACAACGGTGCAGCCAAGCTATCTGTGAATCTTGGGGGCCGCTTCTGAACCGTAACCCAGATTCCGAAGTGTCTCCTTTTCAAGCGCGAGTCGCCGCCAGCAAGCTCTGCCAACCCGCCTTGCTCATGCGCAGCCGACGGCCGCTGTGCAAAACGATGGCGCCCTCGCTCTGTCCTTCGCGGACGATCTCGTGGACGTGATTGATATTGACGATCGCCGAGCGATGCACGCGGACAAATCGAGCAGGATCGAGAGAGTCGGCCAATTGCTTGATGGGTTCCCGCAGCAGAAAGCTCTTACTGCCCACGTGAAGGCAGGAGTAGTAGTCGGCGGCTTCAATCCACTCCACCTCATCTACTGGGACAAGTACGTCCTTCGTTCCGTTGTGAACCAGGAAGCGACTCGGATACTTCATCGGCTGCGACGAATTCCGCGTCATGTTGTCAAAGAACGACTTCAATTGCTCTTGCGACCTCAGGGCCGACTTCGAAGCGATGCACTCCTTCACCCGAGCCAGCGTGGCCTTGAGGCGCTCGGGTTCGATGGGCTTGGTGAGGTAGTCCAGCGCATGAACTTCAAACGCCTGCAACGCATAGTGGTTATGGGCGGTAACAAATACTGTGACGGGCATGTGCGATGCGCCGATTTGTTCGATGACATCGAAACCAGTGCTGCCCGGCATCTGAATGTCGAGGAACAGAACGTCAACCGAATCCGCGCGAAGGGCTTGCACAACTTCGCGGCCGCTGCGGCACTCGGCGGCGATCGCGATATCTTCGTCGCCGGAGAGAAGCAGGCGGAGCCGCTCGCGTGCCAGCGGTTCGTCGTCGGCAATCATCGCTCTCAGCTTCATCGGGCGCACTCGTAGGGGATATCGATGGCGACCTCGAACCCACCGGCCTTCGCCGCCCCGGCCTGCAGGCTATGCTCCCGGGGATAGAAGTAGGCAAGCCGCTCGCGTGTGTTTCGAAGCCCGATTCCGTTCCCGGTGGTTGTGACGGTCTTTCCAGGGCCATTGTCGCGGACACAAATGCGCAAGCGGTTGCCTTCGCGTCGCGCAGACGCTTCAACGGTGCCGTCGCCTTCGCAATTCGCGATGCCGTGACGAATGGCATTTTCAACGATGGGTTGGAGCAAGAAACACGGCACGAGGCTGTGCAGTGCGCCGGGATCGACTTCGATATGGACGTGGAGACGATCGACAAACCGAACCTGCTCGATAGCCAGGTAGTTTTCGACGATTTCAAGCTCCTGGGACAATGGAATCTTGTCCGGGGTATCGCGTTCGAGCGTTCGTTTGAGGATCGCGTTGAGATGTCCCAGCATCTCCGCGGCCTGCTGGCGGCGGCCTAACTCAACCAAAGTTGTGATTGCATTCAAGGTGTTGAACAGGAAGTGCGGCTCCAACTGCATCTGCAGTGCTTTCAGTTGTGCCGCGGCGAGCTGACGTTGCAGTTCGGCAGCGCCCAGGGCGTCTCGTTGCGCGCGGATCTGCGATTGAACTGAGCCGACCAGGCCGAGGATAAAGCCGTAAATCAGAATCTCCATGCCGAACCGGTTCGGATTGATCGGCCTTGCGAGCACTCTGAGGATGGGCGCCTGAACCTTCCATTCGGCAATGAAAAGTCCGAGGCTTCCGAGAAGCATCAGGTGCAGGACCCCGGCCGAAGAGGCAATCAGCCCATGCAGAGCCATGTTCCTGCGGGAGAGTCTGAGCAGCGAGGATCCACCCAGGCCGGCTTGCCACAGGATGGAGGCGGCGATTCCCCACCATCCCCACAGAATGAGGCCATAGAGCAAGGAAGGGAGGTGGGTAATCGAGTGGCACTCGATGGCTGTTCCCAATGCGAGGACGAGCGAGGCGGTGGCAAAGATCATGGGCCCGCTCGAGAAGACGCGGCCCAGGGGATGCCAAGGCAATTCAGGGGAACGCACTGAAGTGGGCCCGGAACGTGCCGGAGCGAAGTTGAGTGAAGTCATTCTGTTCCTCGCAAGGGGAATGGCGCATCGGGAACCGAAGTACCGCCATTGTACCGCGAACTGGCTTGACTCAGCTTAGAGGCGGAAGCTTCCGCAGACGAGCAGAATTCCGGGAGAGTGGGAGATTCTGCAGGGAACCGATGGGCGCAAGGGACAAAGTCACAGCGATGCTCTCGGCCGAACGGAATCCCTTGGGCTGACTCTTGTCAGGATTTGCCAAGAGTGAGGATTCGGAGTTGCATAGCCTCTCCCGATAGGTCAACTGCGCTAAGACGATGGTACGAACCTGTTCAACGCAGATGAGGGCGCGCCGGGCGATCGCCGCCATCACGTGCACCGGCCCTGAGCCCGAATGCTCAGTAAGTCGCCGTGATCGGTGCGACATTGAGTGGGTAAGGTCGTTCAAGTGCAGCCGAAGAACACCGCTATCACCGACTCGCATAATGCCTTGAATCTGAAGGGACTCCAAATGAGAACTGTTGCTCCGCTCCCTCCGGTAGTTTTTGCGGCAATTGTGGCCATCGGTGCAGCAATCGCCTTTGTGCTGCACCGTATCTCCGCAGATGTAGCAGCCATCACGGTCTTGCTGGGTTCCATGGCGATTGCCAAAGCCACTGCCTGGACCATGCGGGTGGACCCGGCACGTAAAAGCCCGGCAAGCCGGACAACGAGCCGATCTCGGTCATTTAACAGCATCCGGAATGCGACTTCGGTACTTGCAGCCTTCTGCTGTTGGTTCGATTCACTCAATACCGAGGAAGCCTCTTCAGAAGAAATGCGGCCAAAGGAAAGCAATGCTCATGGGGAGCCATGCGCCGCACTGTGTTGGGCCATTGAGGACAGGCAATTGCACTCCTGCACCACTTTTCGGTCTCTGCCGAGATTGCACCAGGTACGGTGCTGTGCGAAATCGGTTGTGAGGAGCAAAGAGAAATGCACGTGGCGTTCTTCTGAGCCAGTCATGCATCTCAGCGTCACTACCCCGTCGATCACGGCGTGAGCACTCCGGCTCAGCGTCGGCATCGCGGCCTTGAAAGAATGAAATGGAACTCGAGCAACGGTCCTTGGCCGCGGAATGACATCGAAGAGGATCGAAGCTATTTTGCGAGCCTTCTGTGTCCTTAGAGCGATTCCAGAATAGGTGTGCCCTATCTTGCATCGCGCAGGAACGTAAAACGAAGAACACCGACACGCACAAGCACGCACCTCAACTTGAGTCCGTCGACCTTCCCGAATTCGCGAATATCGATCGAGCCCTGAATTCGAACCTGGAGAATGTCCAATGCCCCTCGTAACAGTAGTGTTGACTCTCGTTGTTGTTGGCGTGTTGTTGTGGCTTGTGAATCGATTCATTCCGATGCAAAGCCAGATCAAAGGAATCCTGAACGGGGTTGTCGTGATCGCCGTGGTTCTGTGGCTCCTGAAGATCTTCAATCTCTTTGACTACCTCACCCAATTCCGGGTTGGCCACTAACTGGGCCGGATCACGGAACCACCGGTGCAGTTTTCATCAACGCAATGCAACATGGCTTATCAAGCCCGCAGGAGTCATCGTGAAACGCATTTTCTTATTCACAATTGGCAGCGCACTCGCTTTGAGCGCATTCGGTCAAGCAAATACCCAATCGACAAAGAGCATGGGACCCGCAGATGGACGGGCGACATTTCACGTGGTTGTGGTAAGCCGCAGCGTGCAGGCGATCAACTATCGGCACCGCAGCGGCGCCACCGATGTGGATTTCGCAGGCACAACGTTGATGTCGGCGGCTGACGGAAAGGCCAAGGTCCGCAGCAAGCGCGGCACCATGGAAGTCGAAGCGGATTTCGGGAGCTTGCAAAGCCCTACGACATTCGGCAGCGAATATCTGACTTACGTTTTGTGGGCGATTTCACCTGAGGGTCGCGCCGTGAATCTTGGAGAAGTGCTCGTTGGGGACAACAACCGCAGCAAGTTGACTGCGACCACCGATCTTCAAGCGTTTGCTTTGATTGTTACAGCGGAGCCCTACTACGCAGTTCGTGAGCCCAGCAATGTTGTGGTGCTTGAGAACGTGGTTCGCGCTGACACCAAAGGCACGAGCGAGGCGGTCGAGGCCAAGTATGAACTGATGGAACGCGGAGGATACCTTCCCACCGGTTACAAGTTTGACCCGGTTGTCTTGAACGCGAATCTCCCCTTGGAGTTCTACGAGGCGCGGAATGCCCTGCGCATCGCCGAATCGGAAGGAGCCGAGCAATATGCCGGTGAGAGCTATCGCCATGCTGAACAGTTGATGAAGACTGCCGATGACGACGCTACCAGCAAGCACATCGACAAGAAGCCGCTGATTGCAGTTGCCAGAGAGGCCGTGCAGACGGCGGAGGATGCGCGAGAAATCGCTGTGAAGAAGGTTGGCGAAGACCGGCTCGCAAATGAGCGCCAGGCTTCGACGGACGCACAGGCAAGGTCGCAAGAGCAGGCGGACAGGGCGACTCGTCAGAAGGAACAGGCGCAGGCCGACGCTGCAAGCGCACAGGCCAATGCCGCCGCAACCCAGGCAGCCATGGCTGCAAACAACGCGACAGCAGCAGCCGCGGTCAACGCGGCGCAGGCCGACGCCGACCAATCGCGAGCGATCGCTCAAAAGGCGCAGGAGAGTGCACAGACTGCGGATCGCGACAAGGTTGCCATGCGCGCACAGTTGGCAGAGCAATTGAACAAGATTCTGGAGACGCGCGATAGCGCCCGCGGGCTAATCATCAGCATGTCCGATGTGCTGTTCGACACCGGCCAATATTCGTTGAAGCCGGGCGCGCGGGAAAAGCTGGCAAAGGTTGCCGGAATTCTGATTGCCTATCCGGGCCTCACCATCGTGGTCGGCGGATACACCGACAATGTGGGTGGCGACGACATGAATCAAAAGCTGTCAGAGAATCGAGCAAGCTCGGTACGCGGCTACCTTGTTGACCAGGGTGTGACGAATAACTCAGTGACAGCGAAGGGCTTCGGCAACACAGAACCCGTAGCCTCCAACGACAATTCTGCCGGCAGGCAGGAAAACCGGCGCGTGGAGTTAGTAGTCTCGGGCGATGCCATTGGAACTCCGATCGCTTCAACAGGTGGAAGTGTTCTGTAACCTGGCAGGATAAATCGCTGCGGCCTCAAACCAGGAGCCGCAGCGAAATCAAGACCGCTCTCAATAAGGGAGGAACTTAGAATGCTTGGAACCATTCTGATCGTGATTCTAGTCTTGGCGCTGCTAGGTGCGCTACCGCGTTGGCCCCATAGCCGGGACTGGGGTTATTACCCGACAGGGGGATTTGGATTGGTCCTCGTAATTGTCCTGATTCTTCTGGTTATGGGCAGAATCTGAATCTGAAAGCAGGCCATTTTGTCCTATCTAAGAGAAAAGCAAATCGTCGATTGCGCCAGATCCGTTGGGTCAGAGGCAGACACGCAGGTCGCGGCCAAGGCATGCAGCCTGCCTCTGCCCACGCGCATTGCCATTGTTGGCAACCATCTTCCGCGCCAGTGCGGCATTGCAACGTTTACTACCGATTTGTGCGCGGCGCTGACCGCCGAATATGGGAAGGGCCGGCTATTCGCCATTCCCGTCAACGACCCTGATTCTAAGTACGAATACCCAGAGCAAGTCCGCCTGGAGTTGGAGCAAGAGGATATTGCCTCCTACGAACGGGCAGCGGAATTCTTGAACTTCAATGGCAACGATCTTGTCTGTGTCCAGCACGAATATGGCATCTATGGCGGAGTCGCCGGCAGCCACATTCTCACCCTTCTGCGTAAATTGAAGATGCCGATCGTGACCACGCTGCACACGGTCCTGCGAGATCCCGATGCGGATCAGCGCACTGTGCTGCAAGAGATCGCGCGGCTTTCCGATCGCCTGGTGGTCATGAGCGAGCAGGCGGCGGAGTTTCTTCGAGATATTTATGGAGTGCCGAACGGCAAGATCGACATCATTCCGCATGGCGTTCCCGACTTTCAGTTCATGGATCCGAATTATTTCAAGGATCAGTTTGGCACCGAAGGTCAGTCTGTGTTGTTGACGTTCGGCTTGCTCTCGCCAAACAAGGGCATTGAGAATGTAATTCGCGCGTTGCCGGCGATCCTCAAGGACCATCCAAAGGTCGTCTACATCGTCTCGGGAGTGACGCATCCGCATATTCGGCGCCGCGAGGGCGAGCGTTATCGCGATGAGTTACAAGCCCTGGCTGAAGAGCTTGGGGTATCGTCGCATCTGATGCTGCTCAATCGATTTGTGAGTGCAGAAGAACTGGTTGAGCAAGTCGGCGCGGCAGATATTTATGTAACCCCCTATCGACAGGAGGCACAGATTGTGTCCGGCACGCTCGCTATCGCTCTTGGCGCGGGGAAGGCGATTATCTCAACGCCGTACTGGCATGCCAGGGAATTGCTGGCTGATGGCCGCGGCGTCATTGTGCCGTTCGATAGTCCTGAAGCAATAGCGGAAGCGGTGCTTCGCCTCCTCGATAACGATGGGGAGAGGCACGCGATGCGAAAGCGCGCCTATTTGCATTCCCGCGAAACTATTTGGCCGAAAGCGGCCCAGAAGTACATGGCGAGTTTTCAGCGTGCTCGTTTCGAACGCACCTTGCAGCCTCGTGCGGCCCTGAAGGAAGATGCGCCAACGAGTACACCTGCAGAGTTGCCGTTGCTGAATTCCTCTCACATGTCGCGAATGACCGATGACACGGGCATGTTGCAGCATGCAATCTTCTCGGTTCCCAACTCGAGCGAAGGCTATACGACCGACGACAATGCGCGTGCGCTCATTGTGTCTGCCATTTTGGATCGCAATCCCGTGTGGGCCGGACAAGCACACAGCCCCAACCTATCCGGCCGATACCTGGCGTTTTTGTGGCTCGCTTTCAATACCGGCACCGGGCGTTTCAGAAACTTTTTCGCCTATGACCGCAAGTGGCTTGAAGATGTTGGCTCCGAAGACAGCCACGGTCGAGCTTTGTGGGCCTTGGGCAAGGTGCTGGGGCAATCGCAGGATGCTGGATTGAGGGGCGCCGCTGGTAGACTGTTTGAGGCGGCAGTCCCTGCAACCGCAGCATTCACCAGTCCCCGTGCCTGGGCGTTTTGCATTCTTGGCATGCAAGCCTATCTGGATTGGTTCCCGGGAGACAGGGCTATCCAGTGCGCACGTAACGCCTTCGCAAATCGACTGCTCGACATCTATGAACGCAGTCACTCCGACACATGGCGCTGGTTTGAAAAGAGTCTTTCCTACTCGAATGCACGGCTCTCGCAGGCGCTCATCCTGGCAGGGTGGCGCAGCGACAATCTGAGAATGATCGAAGTGGGAATGGATTCACTGAAATGGCTCGTTGGCGAGCAACACCGTGACGACGCGGAGACCTTTGTGCCGATTGGATCCAACGGATTCTTCATCGAAGGCAACGAAAAGGCGCGGTTCGATCAACAACCAGTGGAAGCATGCGCTACGGTTTCAGCGTGCCTCGAAGTGTACAGATTGACGGATGAGCGCGTCTGGCACGAAGAAGCTCAGCGTGTCTTCAATTGGTTTCTGGGCAAGAACGACCTTCGGTTGCCGTTATACGATTCGGCTACCGGCGGCTGCAGAGACGGCCTTCATCCGGATCGGATCAACGAGAATCAGGGAGCGGAATCGACGCTTTCATTCCTCATGGCATTGCTTGAAATGCGCGACGCCAAAGTGACAAACGCAAAGGAACGGCTTCTTGAAATGAGTATCCCGTCTTGAATTCAAATCCATCCCAGGTTGTGCCGGCAGACGCCATTCCCTCCGCAGTTCACGCGGAAATCGCGACAGGGCTGCCGCTGTTTACGCGTCATCCAGGAAATCCCCTGCTCACGCAGAGTAACTGGCCCTACCCGATCAATAGCGTCTTCAACGCGGCGGCCGTTCGTTTGGCTGACGGAGACACGCTGCTGCTGTGTCGCGTGGAAGACCGCACCGGACTCTCGCATTTGTGCGCAGCACGCTCCGCAGATGGCATCACCGATTGGCGCATCGATGCGCAACCCACTCTGATGGGAAACCCGAAGGATTTTCCGGAAGAGATCTGGGGAATCGAGGATCCGCGCATCACCTATGTTCCGGAACTGGAGCAATACGCTGTGGCCTACACATCGTTTGCCCGGGGCGGGCCTGGAGTGTCGTTGGCGCTGACCAAAGACTTCCACACCTTCGAGCGTTACGGCGTCATCATGCCCCCGGAGGATAAGGACGCTGCGCTGTTGCCGCGGCGAATCGGCGGACGCTGGGCAATGATTCACCGGCCCGTGACCGCGCTTGGCGCCCACATGTGGATCTCGTACTCTCCCGATCTTCGGCACTGGGGCAGCCACAAGATTATCCTTGAAGCGCGGCGCGGAGGATGGTGGGATGCAAACAAGATTGGACTATGCTCACCACCGATAGAAACAGCGAAGGGCTGGCTGACGATCTACCACGGCGTGCGACAAACAGCATCTGGAAGCATCTATCGACTGGGCCTGGCTCTGTTCGATCTGGAGCATCCCGACATTTGCCTGTTGCGAGGAGAACCCTGGGTGTTCGCGCCGGAAGCATCGTATGAGCGCGGCGGCGATGTCAATGACGTTGTGTTCCCCTGCGGCCAGACCATCGGCGCCGATGGAGACACGATCTCTCTGTATTACGGCGCTGCCGACTCCAGCATCGCGCTCGCGACCGGCAGCATCCGTCGCCTGCTATCTTGGTTGGAAGTGAATTCTGGTCCCATGGAGCGTCGAGCATTTTAGGCGACACAGAAATGCAGAAGGAGTTGGACAGAATGGGGAGTGACGTTCACGATTGGCCGGTTTGGCTGCCGCATCCCCTTTGGATTCGGCGCCAGTGCCCTCGTTGCACATCGATCTCTTTCAAGCAGGCCGAGGTGCGTCCTTACGACGGCCTGCTTGGCTTGCTTGGGTTGCGGCCTGTTCGCTGCATCTCCTGCTGGCGCAGATATTATTTCTTCACTTTGCACGGGGCATATGTTGAATGAAGCCGTTCTATCTGCAGCTGGTCCGAGACCTCATGTGCGCGCAATGAATGCTTCCCGCAACAATAGCGCCTCGGATGGATGCGCCCGCTGGATGCTACAGCCTTTTGGACCGGTCAGGCATCGTAAATGGATCGACTCTTATAGTCTCTCGTCGGGTTGGATGGAGACTGCCGCACACTCCAATTCAACTTCAATGCGCGTCTCACGATGCACGGCCGCTTCTTTGTTAGCATCGTGGATGACATCCTTCGCCTTACCCCAGGCGTTCTCGACCTTGCCCTTTACCTGCTGAACCATGCCTTGAATCTGCAGTTGACCATCGCCAGTCACTTCGCCGGCTTTGCGCTTGGCGCTTCCAACCAGTTCGTCGATAGTTCCCTTGATTCGATTTGTGTCCATAGGTCCACCTCCGCAATATCTGTCCTAACGACTCTCATCCTAAGCCCCGACGATGCTGTCAACTGAGCTGTTTGAGTCATCCTGCGGTTTCCAGGTTCCGGTTGGCCTGCCTTTGTGAGGTTGCGTTCGAGAAACAATGCGAAGCGCGTTCCTCAATGAGTCGACAGGAGATGCAGCGATGAGCTGATCGCTATTGCTCAGATATCGGCCACTGGCCACCCTATTGTTGAAGTACCTTGTGCGGATCAAATTGGCTGCTTGGCGTGTATTCGCCCGAGGCATTGGGCAGGGCGTGTGCGCTCTTGACCAGCATTTTACAGTTGGAGGAATGAATGACCGGAAGCAAGCACAATCGAGAAGGGAACAGCAGCGATAGCGGTGAGCCCGATCCAGGACCTTACTGGAGGCGGATGCACCGTGACTGGCGGTTTTGGGCCGGAGCGGTGTTTATGGCGGTAGCGCTCGCAATCTATGTATTGAGCGGAGACCTCGCCTGGGTGCCGTGGAACCGATAGGCAACCCCGAAATGACATTTCGAGTACCTCTGAACAAGTCCCTATAGCAAAACACGACCTTCCTTCAGGGGCTAAAGCCCGCTCATCCTATTCGCCTTATCGGCACGACTGAAGTCGTGCCCTTTCACACTTTGACTTAATTTGAGGCTCCTTAGAGAGTAGCTGTCATGTCCCGGCGGCGGTTGGGATCGGGCGCAGTGTCCCGCGCTTTCCCAGGTTGCGGAGAAGCCGTCCAAATCCGAGACTGTCATTCAGCATTAAGCCGCCAATAGCCGCGGGACGGGAAGTTTCGCGCCAACCAGCAGCCTCGTTCTAGAGTTCTCATCGCATCGTCGGATTTTCCGGCAAGCACTGGAGGAAATCCATGGAAAGTTGGGCGCTAGGCGAACCTGTGTTTTGCAGCGCGACGATCGGAGCAGGAGGAGGGTCGGGAGTAGTATGAATGCCGAGGGAGTTCCTTCTCCCGGAGACGGAGTTCGCCATGAAGTTGATGATCGTCGAAAGCCCAAACAAGGTAAAGAAGATCAAGTCCTTGCTCGGGGCGGGATGGGATGTTGCCGCCAGCGTGGGCCATGTGCGGGATTTACCGAAGACGACCATGGGGGTCACGACGCCGGACTACCAGCTTCAATATGAGTACACAGAACACGGCAAGGGCGTGATCGATGGTCTGAAAACCCGCGCCGCACGGGCCGAGACGGTCTACCTGGCTACCGATCCGGATCGCGAGGGAGAAGCGATCGCCTGGCACCTGCGAGAGACCTTGAAACTCAAGCAATACCAGCGCGTGACCTTTGACGCCATCACGCAGGACGTGATTCTGAGAGCGCTGAAGACCCCGCGGCAGTTGGACATGAACCTGGTCCACGCGCAGGAGGCACGGCGCGGTGCAGACCGGTTGGTGGGCTACAAGGTTTCTCCTGCGCTATCGAGGCAAAGCGGCATCGCGCGGCTCAGCGCAGGCCGTGTCCAGACCGTCGCCGTTCGCCTGGTGGTGGAACGGCAACGCGAGATCGAGAATTTCATAACGACCAAGCACTTTGGCGCCGAGGCCATATTCGAGGATGGAAAATGGACGGCGCAATGGGACACGGCGCCTTTCCTGAAAACGGGAGAGAAATACATTCTTGACTCCGCGCTGGCCGAACGAGCCGCCCAGTGCCGCATCTTCAAGGTGATTGACGCCGCAACAAAAAAGGCGATGCAGGCGCCGCCTGCTCCGTTCACCACGTCCACGCTGTTGCAGGCTGCCAGCGTCACATTCGGCTTCAAGCCAGACCAGACCGCCCAACTTGCGCAGAAGCTCTTCGAACAGGGCCTGATCACCTATCACCGCACCGACAGTCAGAACTTCTCGGCGGAAGCGCTCGCCGAGATTCGCGCCTACGCACAGGCCAACAACCTTCCCATTCCCGCCAAGCCGCGCACCTGGAAGTCGAAAGCCAGCGCCCAGGAGGCGCACGAAGCCATCCGGCCCACGCACCTTGAGGAGCGCAATGCGGGCGAGGACGCGGCGCAGCGCAAGCTTTATACCCTCATCTGGAATCGGGCCGTTGCCTCCCAGCTTGCCGATGCCGAATACAGTGTCAACACGCTGCGCCTCGAGTCTCAACAGGAAGCGCAGAAGTTCTTCTTCAAGAGCGCTGGGCGCACGCTCGTCTTCCCCGGCTGGCGGGGCCTCACGGCCAAAGATGCCGCCGAAGATGCGGACGACGACACCGAACGCAAAGACGACGACAATGGAAAGGTCCCGGCACTGGCCATCGGCACTGCATTGGAATCCAGCAGCACCCGTCTGCTCAACAAGCAGACCAAGCCTCCCAACGGCTATACACAGGCCAGCCTCATCAAGAAGCTGGAGAGCGAAGGCATCGGCCGGCCTTCCACCTATCCCGCCATTTTGAAGAATGTCATGACGCGCGGCTATCTGGTCGAGGGCAAGAAGATACTGTTTGCCACCGACCTTGCCAAGCTGTTGATCGACGCGCTTACGGGGAAATTCCGGTTCGTCGAATACGACTACACCCGCGACCTGGAGCAGGAACTGGACGACATTGCCAGCGGCAAGGCCCTCTATCTGACCGTGGTTTCCGCGCTCGATATGCAGCTTAATACTGAACTGAGCCAGTTTCACATGGTTCGGTCCGCTGATCTTGGATCCCGGCCTGGAGATGCACCTCAGGCGCCTGAGGATGAGGCTCTCTCCGCGGCCCGGCCCGGCATTCCCTGCCCGAAGTGCAAGGCAGGCCGCCTGCGCCGTCCGGAGGGGAAGGACTTCTTCGGATGCGACCGGTTCCGCGAGGGCTGCGGCTTCATCGTCAGCACCACCGTCGCCAAGAAGAAGCTCACCGACAAGCAGATCGAGACCTTGTGCACAAAGGGCAAGACTGCGCTGCTCAAGGGCTTCACCAGCAAGGTGGGCAAGCCTTTTGACGCTTATCTGGTTTGCAGCGAGGCCACTGAATGGAAGACTCGCTTCCAATTTGAATCGAGGTAGGGGACTGTCAAGCACTTGCCGTTCCCAGCAGCTAGAGGACGCCTTTGCCCTCTTCTATCGTGATCACTCGGTCAACTGCGGACAGCCTGACCTTCTCGACTTTGCCGCTTGGCCAATGAATCTCCAAATCGTCGACTTTGGTGGCGTCTCCAAGGCCGAAGTGAACCCGCATGTCGTTCGATGAAAGATAGCTGCCACCGCTGAGAACATCTCCACGCTGGCGCAGCGATCCGGCCGTGAGATAGACTGTCGCTCCCACCGCGTCGCGCGGGCTCTTCGCTCCTCCCACTAGCTTCAAGGTCACCCAATGATGACGATCGGGATTGACGTTGCGCAGCAAGAGTGGAGTGCCATCCAGGTTGTCGATCACGACATCGATTTTTCCGTCATTGAACAGGTCGCCAAATGCGGCCCCGCGCCCCACGCAGATCTCGGCCAGGCCAGTGCCTTCGACGGCCGGAATCAACTCAAACGATCCGTTTCTGCGATTACGAAAGAGCAACGGGCGCTGCGCATAGCTCATGCCCCAACCGGGTTGCCGGTCTACGTCCGGATAGACGTGGCCGTTGACAATGAGCAGGTCTTTCCAGCCGTCGTTGTCGTAGTCGAGAAAACCGGCGCCAAAACCCACGAAAGGAAGAGTAGGCGCTGCGACTCCGGCCCGATAACTCACATCCTCGAAGATGCCGTCGCCGTTGTTGCGGAAGAGGATATCGTAGTCGTCTGAGAATGTAGTAATTGCCAGGTCAAGATGCCCGTTGTTCTCATAGTCCCCTGCGGCGATCCCCATATTCGACGCCTCGCGGCCGGCCCCGTTGAAAGCGAAACCGCTCATGTAGCTCTGATCGTCAAATGTGCCGTCGCCCTTGTTGAGATAGAGATAGTTGGGGGTGGAGTCGTTGGCAACAATAAGGTCGGGTTTGCCGTCCCCGTTGACGTCCGCGAACAAAGCGCCGAGTCCGTAGTAACCGCTTGGATCGTTGACACCGGCCTTGAGACTGACATCGGTGAAGGTGCCGTCGCCGTTGTTGTGAAACAGATGGTCTCGCGCCCCTTGAAGTCCACGCGGTCCGCACATCACATTGACGCCCCGGTACTGGCAAGCGGCGGAACGAACAGACTTCGAGCCCGCGAGCGGTGGGTCGTGGAAATCAAAGTAAATGTACCCGGCCACGAAGAGATCCAGGCGACCGTCGCCATCGTAGTCGCCAAAAGTCGCGCCGGTATGATCGACGACCGAGCTGCCCTCGGCCTCATCCAGGGCCACGCCTGCTTCTTCGGCGACATCGGTGAAGGTGCCATCCCGATTGTTGTGGTAAAGGCGATTTTTGCCGAGATTCGTGACATAGAGATCGGGCCATCCGTCGTTGTCATAGTCGCCCACCGCACAGCCAAGGCCCCAGCGGTCATTGGCGACGCCGCCTTTCGCCGTCACGTCGGTAAACGTGCCGTCGTGGTTATTGCGAAACAAAGCGGCGTGCGGAAGCGCGGCCTTGCCGGCTAGCGCATCGAAGGTCGATCCGTTGACCAGGTAGATGTCGAGCCAGCCATCGTTGTCGAAATCCAGAAGGCAAACGCCCGAACCTTTTGCCTCGACAATGATTCGCTTTTCACGGGAGCCGGTGACATTGCGCCAATGCGTCAAGCCGGCGCGCTCTGCCACATTCTGAAAGACGACCGGACCTCCCTTCACAGAGCCGCCCGCTGTTATGGGGCGATGTTGAGCATCGAAATCCGCCTCTTGCGCAGCGCCAGCGGCCATGCTTGCCGGCTGTGAGGACTTCTCTTGCGCCCACACGCCGCCAACATCGCCGCGCGGGCCTGCCAACGCAAGAACGAAAATGGCCAGCAGAGCCACGGAGCGGCAGGTTCGAACCGGTCTTCGAGGATTGAGCGAAGGGATCGCTCTATGCGCACCTGGCGGGAGCAGGCCGAAAGAATTCGAACTCATGGATGCTCCATCGCTTTCATGGAACCGCATCCGGCTTCGCCAATTGAAGGTGGCTTGCGGATTGCTTGTTTTCAGCGTCGGCAAGGCGCGCGGCAATTGCCAGTTCGCGCTTGGAGTCCTCACCGAGCCCAAGCCTGGCAAGAGTCAGCCCGAGGTAATAATGGGCCGGTGGATAATCGGGAGCCGCAGCGACGGCGCGATCCAGAAACTCTTTTGCTTCCCGATATTGCTTCTGCTTGAAACGGGCCTCTCCGCAACCCTCGAGCGCGCCGCCATGCTTGGGATCGCGTGTCAGAGTCTTGTTGAATTGCGCGATGGCTTCGTCCAGGTCGCCTTGTTTAAGCGCAAGATCGCCCAATTCGTAATAAGACTCGGTCTGCAGCGGCTGCAACTCGACGGAGCGCATGAATTCCGCGCGCGCTTTGTCGAATTGGAGACCGACCTGGTAGATGCGGCCAAGTCCGAAGTGGGCGCTGGCATCGTCCGGACGAAGCTTGAGATAGGAAATCATCTGCTCTTCGGCCGGCTTCATTTGTCCCAGGTCCATCTTGACGCGCGCCATGCCGTAGAGGATGTTTGGATCGTCCGGATTCAGTTCTTCGGCGGCAGCGAGCGCTTGCTCGGCGTCTTTGTAGAGCCGCATCTGCTCTTCCAGAATGCCAAGGTCGAGTAGCAGTCGCGCCTGGCGAGGGGCGAAATCTTTGGCGCGCAGGAGAATCTGCAGAGCATCGTCCATGTGACCGGCGGCTCTTGCGTCCAGCGCCAAGCGCTCGCAGGCGGCAACTTCCGCGGCCTGTGCCTCTGAGTTTGCGGGATCGCGGGCCAGGATGTGTTCGAATGCTTCGCGCGCCTCGGAGGCCTTGCCGGCCTGGAGCAGCGCGTTTCCCTCGGGAAGCGAAGCCGGGGCTTGCTGAATCGCATGGGCGAGCGGCGACTCGTAGGCAAGCAACATGGCCACAACCAGAGGAACGATCGGGATTGCAAAGCCGCGGTACATCTTGGCTCCTGCGTCGCGTTCATTCTAACAATGGATTCCACAGCGCCGGGCAAAGTGTTCCAGGATTCCTGCTCTCGGAGAAAATGCTGCAACCAAAAAGAGAGGTCAAGCCGGGCTTGACCTCCAGGGGGCCGATGCACATCTGTTTCGAAGGCGCCCGAGAAAATGGTTGGGTCGGGGCACCTCTGCGGTAAGCCGGGGTGCCCGGAAAGTCCAGGTCAGAAGTTGATCCGGCCAGTGAGTTGCAAGTTTCGCGGGCCGTAATCGTCCGCGGTTGGGATACCGAATCCAGTCGCCTGGCTCGAATCCACAGGATTGATGTCCGGCACTCCAAAGCGGTGGCGATTGAAGGCATCAATCGCTTCTGCCTTGAATTGGAACTTCACCTTTTCCGTGATGGTGAAGTCTTTGATCAGGCTGAAGTCTTCCGATTTGAAGATGGGGCTGGTCACTTGTTCTGTTACACGGGATAGGGCGCGCCCGCCGGCAACAGGAGACGCGCCGCTGAAGTAGAACGGGTCAAAGGAGCATCCGTCAGCGCATCCCGCCGAAGGAAGGCGCAGCCAACCCGGCCCTTCGCGGTTCTGATCGATGAATGCAGCGGACGCCAGGGGAACGCCGGGATCCGTTGAAGAGTTTGTCCCCGGCGCTCTGAATGCGGGGTTGAACCATGACTGACCATTGAAATAGTTCGGCCCATTCTTGTTTTTCTTGTAGGCGGCGCTGGCGAGACTCACTCCGGTCCCCTGCGTGTAGCGGATGCAGTTTTGATAGTACGGAATGCCGGTAGCGCAGCCGAAGTCGATGGGTTGGCCGCTCTGGTAGCGCTGAATGGCGCCCACCTCCCATCCGCCGACGAGAAAATCGAGCATTCTGCTCTTGTTGACGAAGTGCCGGTCCTTTCCAAAGGGAAGCTGATAGAGGTAGCTGATGGAAAGGGTCTGCGGGATGTTCTGAATGCTCACAGATTTCTCTGCATGGTGGTCAGCGGAATTCTGGCTTTGCAGCCGGTCAGAGTCGTAGCTGAAGGGAATGGTCGAGTCGGCGTCGGTTTCGTTCTTGGCCCAGGTATAGGACACCTGCAGATTGAAGCCTTGCCGGAAGCGACGGCTAAGCGAGGTGGCCAAAGCCTCGTAGGAAGAGTGGCCGACATTCTCAAGGCAGCAGTCGCCCTGAATGAAGTCGTATTGCTTGTAGGGCCGGATGGCCTGTCCGGCGTTGCCGAGGAAGGTGGAGTAGGGAGCATTGATCGTGACAGCTGTGCCTGCGCCCGGACCAGCCTCCGGCGTGAACGTCGTGGAGCCGCCTTGCGTGTGGATGGCGGACCCAACATCGTTCAAGTGATCGCCGTAGCCAAAGTAGGAGGGGTCGATGTTGTTGAAGTTGGTCAAATCGCCCGATCGCAGGTTCTGGGCAGTCTCGCCGATGTAGCCGACAGTCAGGATAAGATCCTGTGCCAACTCATCCTGCACCTGCAGGCTCCAGTCGCTGGTCATCGACGGCCTTCCGTCTCCCGGCACGATCACTTCGCCGCCCACGGCGTTAAAGACGCCCGGCGCTCCGGTCAACTGTCCTGGATCGGTGTTCGGCGCGAAGTTGGAAGGGGTAAATCCGCTATATCCGGTGTCCAACTGGAACGCAGGAGTAAAGCCGCCTGCAGTTCCCGGGCCGGTAAAGATCGATCCGATACCGCGGTTCTGGGTATAGCCCAGCGCCATGGCTCCGCCGAAGTCGTTGTATTGCAGCGGTCCGTAGATAATGGCGCCACCACCGCGCAACACGGCTTTTCCGTTGGTATGCGGCAACTGATAGGCGAATCCGAGCCGAGGCGCGACGTCCTTCTTCCACGTATCGGCCCATGCGCTGTTGCAATTGCACGTCTTGCCAAATTCAAAGGCGCCCGGCAAATTGCCCGCTGCCGGATCCGCCAAGGTGAAGCTGAAATTCGATGTGTCGTTTTCGGCTTCATGCCGGGGAGCGTCGACGTCATAGCGTACGCCGATATTCAAGGTAAGCCTGGCGTTGATCTTGATGTCATCCTCAACAAAGCCGGCGATATAGTGGGAATTCCAGCGAGGGCTGTGGTTGAAGACAGTCTGGTTGGAGTTGTCCACTTCGCCCAGCAGCAAGCTGGCAAAGCTGTTTCCGGATTGGAACTGCGGAATCCCGCCCAGCGCCGCAACGTCGGTCTCGCTGCGCAGGAAATTGACCACCGGAATGGTCTGCGAAATGACCGAATACTGCTGGTGGCGCCAATCGACGCCGAATTTGAAGCTATGACGTCCCTTTTGCCAATCCACGCTGTCGTTGACGCGGGCGCCGTTGTCGATGTTGTCTCCGTTGTTGCCGACGCCCCAACTGCTGTACTCGTCGAGGCCGTCAAATGCAACGGTAGGAAACGAGTTGCCATAGAAATTCGGCGCACCATCCGCGGTCAGGTTTTGCGGCGAGCCAATTTGACTGGCAAAGTTCAAGCTGTTGGTTCGGTTATAGCCGAGGTTCAAGTGATTCAGAAGGCTGGACGTCAGCGTGTAGTCCCAGCCCACGCGGGTGTAGTGCGTTTCAAAGTCCTGCGGATAGCCGGAGTTGTTGAAGGGAGCGGGAAGATTCGGATAACCAAGTTCCCTGAAGTTATCGCGGGAACTATATGACCCGTAGATCTTGCTCTTGTCGCTCAGCGCCTGGTCGATGCGAACCGTGTAAGTGGTGTTGAAGGTCGGGTCGACAACAGACTGGGAATAGTTACCGCCAAAACCCCACACATTGGTCGTCGTTGGCGACTGGTTCGGACCGGGCAACCCCTTGATCAATGCCTGCGCAGCCTTGCTGAAGCGTCCGGACGGGATCATGTTTCCCGCAAACGGCAATCGGCATGGAATTCCGCTTGGGTTTGTCGCCGAAATTGTGTCGTTTGTGGTCGCCGGATCGAAGATCTGGTTTTGCAGAACAGGCAACCCGGTGCAGAGGTTGGTGACCGGTGTCGGCCCACCCAGAATGGCCGAGAAATCCCCGCCCTGCTCGGCTGTGGAGGGCACCGTCGAAACCGTCGCCTGACCTAGATGGAGCTTGTATTGCTCCCACGCAAAGAAGAAGAAGCTCTTGTCGGTTCCGTTGTAGAGCTTGGGAATTCTGATGGGTCCGCCCAGGGTGCCGCCGTAGTCGAATTTGCTGTCCTTCGGCCGGTCGTAAGCGCAACCCCTTTTCCACTCCCAGACAGTTGGTGGCCTTGTAACCGTTGTTGAACCAATCATTGGCGTCGAACGCCGCATTCTTGACGA
Source organism: uncultured Occallatibacter sp. (assembly GCA_964560845.1). Classification (GTDB taxonomy): domain Bacteria; phylum Acidobacteriota; class Terriglobia; order Terriglobales; family Acidobacteriaceae; genus Telmatobacter. The sequence goes on from CAZLMY010000008.1 coordinate 24,306, forward strand.
TGCTGAAAGCGGTGCCATGATATTGATTGGTGCCGGACTTGGTTGAGAAGCTCTCAAAGCCTGCTGTGGTGCGACCGAACTCCGCCGAAGGCGTCGAGGTGGTTACTTTGAACTCCTGCAAAGCCTCAATGCTGGGCGAGGTCTCGTCAAAGGAGGAGCCATTTTCGCTGCGGGTAATGCTTGCGCCATCGAGCATGACTTCGGCGCCATAACTCTGTCCGCCCGATAACTTGGCGAAGAAGACACCATTTTGATTCAAGCCTGTTCCGCCGGTGCCCGGACCGGTGGTTCCCGGGATCAGGAACGAAAAGGCTTCAGGGGAGCGAAGGCCGCCGACGCCCGTGGCCAGCGACAACGGAAGCTCTTCAATTTGCTGGTGGCTGATGGTCCCGCCCAACTCCGACGACTGGCTCTCAATACTCGGCGCGCTGGCATCGACATTGAGAGTCTCGGTGACCGCACCCGGCTTCAATGTCACGTTGAGTGCTGTCGTCGAGTTGATTGTGATCAGAACGCCTTTGCTTGCAACGGTTGCAAAACCTGGGGCCGACACCGTTACGTCGTACCTGCCGATGGCCAATTCGGAGAAACGATAAATCCCGGAGGAGGTGGAGACCGTCTCGCTTTTGACGCCGGTATCCGTTTGTATTGCGAGGATGTTTGCACCCACGACGATAGCGCCGGAAACATCGGTAATGTTGCCGGCCAACTGGCCGCGGGTAGATTGGGAGAATGTTGTGGTGGACGCCGCCAACAGCGTAAGCAGTAGGCAGAAGATCCAACCAGGCCATGGAAGATTCTTTGTCATTTTGCTTCTCCTGAAATTCAGGGCACTTGCGCCATTGAATGGGGGCTTGAGCAATCGTTTTCTCGAACGTGTGTGCCCCGCCCTCTCGTTTATTCAACGGATGGTATCGATTCTTTTGAAACCATGTCAAGAAAGAAAACGCACTTGTCCGCGGAAACATCGATGTGCCTAAAACTATCGAAATGCATCTACGGTCAGTGGGTGCCGCGCGGCCGGCGGAGACATTCGGGCACGGAAATAACTTGATAATATGTTTAATATCAATGACATGATTTAGTTCATGGCGGCCTGATCCGGGATCAGATAAATCGATTATCGAAGCTTGGATCGGGAAAGGGAGCGGCGCCGGCACCGGACTTTTCGGAGGCGAAGGCGGGTGACTGAAGTCATCCCGCGGGACCGCGGCAACCGCTTGGATGAGGCGGGCCGGCGATGAGTTGCCTGGCTTGTTTCAGCATTTTGCGATAACGTTTTCTCAAACGGTTGCTCAAGGTCGTTCGCAGGCGGGAACCCTCCTTTTCGGCTGCACTATGATTCTTCCTGGCAGGGCGCGGAGACAGAAAGGGGTTCCAGCGATGGCTTCATGGTTGCGGATGGTTGCTTGTGTGCTCTTCGTAGGAGCGGGTTTTGTGCTTTTCCACTCAGGATCGGCATTGCTTCATGCGCAGGCTCGCCCACCCGAATTGGAGGTGGCGCAGCAACTCCGCCTCGGCGCTGAAGCGATGCATGAAGGCAAGCCGGCCGAAGCCGAGGAGCATTTCAGGCTGGCAGTGGCCGCGGCGCCCCAAATGGCGGATGCCTATTTTGGCTTGGGCATGTCCGAGTTGCGGGAAGGGAAACTCGATGGAGCCGAACAGAGCCTGGCTCGGGCTGTTGAATTGAACCCGCAACTGCATGGCGCCCACATGTTCCTGGGTATTGCGCAGTATCAAATGAACAAACTGGACGCTGCCATTGCGTCGATCGAGCAGGAGGCAAATCTGCAGCCCAAGAATCCCGAGGCGCTAACTTGGCTCGGAATCGCGGAGTTGGCCGCGGGACGCCCTGAGGCCGCGATTGGCCCGCTCGACCGTGCCGCCGCGCTGAGCCCCAAAGACCCCAACGTCCTGGATTACCGGGGCAGGGCGCATATTTTGGTGGCCAAGCAGTGTTACCAGACGCTATACGACCTCGATCCCGCTTCCTGGCATGTGCATCGCGCCTTGGGAGAGATGTTTCTGGCTTCGAATCAGCCCGAGCAGGCGATCACGGAATACAAAGCGGCGCTTGTGGAACTGCCGACCAATGCCGACCTTTATGAAGCCCTTGGAGATGCCTACCAGCGTACTGCGCACAGCGACGATGCCATCAAGGCCTACGAGCAGGAACTGAAGCTGCATCCGCAAAGTGCCATCGCGCTCTATAACCTCGGCAAGATTCACGTGCAGAACGACGATCCGGCCGCTGGCATTCCTCTGCTGGAGCAGGCGATCAAGGCTCACGCCGTTCCGGCCCCGGCGTATTACTACCTGGGCCTCGGCTTGTCGAATGCCGAGCATTACGCCGAGGCAGCCGATTGGCTTGAAAAATGCCTCAACGAACACCCCTCCGCTTTTATCCAGCAGAGCGCCAATTACGCGCTGGTCCACGTGTATCAAAAACTGAATCGTCCTGAGGATTCCAGGCGCGTGCTGGAGGAATTCAAGAAGCTGAAGGCCGCATCCGGCCCGGGCAGCGCTTCAAACGGCGTTGCGCCTTAAGGATTTCAGCGCGTCATGGATGAGCCTTGTCTCGAGGCGCAGGCCCGGATTCATCCACCTGCACGATGCGATCGCCGGCAACATCCTTCAATTGCTGCACGATGCCGCTGGGCCATCGGATCTCGACGCTCTCCGCCTTGGCGTCAGACCCCAATCCAAAATGCGCACGCGGATCGCTCGACGATAGATAGCCACCGGCGGTGGTGACCATAACCCACTGCGGTCCTTTGGATGTGGTGACCTTCACCATGGCGCCAATTCCATCGCGATTGCTTTTGTGCCCGACCAACCTCAGGGTGAGCCAATGGTTCGAGGTCGGCGTCTCATTGTGCAGCACATGCACCGCGCCTCCATTGGTGGTAACGACAGCATCGATTCGGCCATCGTTATCGATGTCGCCGATCGCCATGCCTCTGCCCACCCAGGCCTCGTGAAACAGATCTCCTGACGCGGCGGAGACATCGACGAAGCGCTTGCCGGTATTGCGCAGCAGCATCATGGGCTCGCGGTAATGCAGTTGCGGATAACTCTTCTCGACGGTGTCCAGATCGTGGCCCTGCGCAATGAGCAGATCTTTCCACCCGTCGTTATCGTAGTCCAGAAAGCGCAGGCTCCAGCCGGAGTGAAACAGCGTCATGGTTCCAACGCCAGTTGAATAGCTCGCATATTCGAATGTCCCATCCTGCTCGTTGTGATAAAGCGCGTACTTCTGATTGGCCAGGTCGGTGACGACGAGATCGGGAAAGCCGTCGTTATCGTAGTCGGCAAAATCGACCCCCATGCCGGCATAGGTGCGCCCGTCGTCGTCGACCGCAACGCCAGACTCCAGGCCTACTTCCTCAAAGGTTCCGTCGGCTTTTTGATGAAACAGGAATTCGGGCATTGAATCGTTGGCGACAAACAGGTCAATGCGCCCGTCCCGGTCATAGTCGCCCATGGCAATGCCCAGAGCCTTGGCCGGTTTGTCGAGTCCAAAGCGGTGCGCCGATTCCGTGAAATGCCCGTTGCCGTCGTTGTGATAGACCAGCATGACGATGGGCTGAAAGACGTCGGGGTGACAGTAGCCTCGGTTATCCAGGGGGCCGCACCACATATCTTCCCAGTCCCAGGTAACGTAGCGAAGCACCACCAGGTCGAGCAGGCCGTCGTTATCCAGGTCCACCCACGCAGTGCTTGAAGACCACCCGCTGCCGCCCACTCCTGCCTTATCGGTTACATCGGTAAAGGTGCAGTCTCCATTGTTGTGATAGAGATGGTTGCCGCCGTATCCGGTCACGAACAGGTCTTCGTAGCCATCGTTGTCGTAGTCGGCAGCGGCCACGCCCATCCCGTAGCCAACGCCTTTCAGTCCTGCTTTCTCCGTGATGTCTTCGAAGGTTCCGTCGCTCTTCTGATGAAACATGCGGTTCCAGTACTCCGGCCCCGTCTTCTGTGGAATGGTTCCCTTGGGCGTTGGGTCGGCGAATGGGGCGCCATTGACCAGGAACAGGTCGAGCCGGCCGTCGTTGTCGCAGTCGAACAGCGCCACCCCGGAACCCATGGTTTCAATCAGGTATTTGCGCGAAGTGTGCGGAGCCTGGTGAAGAAAATGAACTCCGGTGGAAGGCGTGCTATCTACAAACCTGGCCGGCATCGTGGGTGGCGGAGTTGCCGGGGCCGCAGGCGCCGGTTGCGCCCAGGACACGCCGGCAAGAGCCAGCACCGCGGCAGAACAAAGCGCTGCCAGGCGCCAAAGTTGTCCGCCAACCATTATGTCCGCCGGGCTTTCACCATCGCGCGATTGAGCACGCTGTGTCGAGGTGCGGTTCCATCGTGAACTGGCAGCGAAGAACGCCATCGAGATTGAAACTATCATGGCCGCGTGCGATCTTGCTGCCGAGCCATGCAGGTAACTCGACTGGAAGATGGAGAATCCACTGCGTCTTCCGGGCGAAGACACCGCTGAATCGAAGACGTATCTTTCAAGAGTCTCCTGAATTCTTGAGGTGGCGACCTGAGAAGGGTTCGCCACTTTTCTTTTTTCGGCGCTCGCTTTCGTGCTGCACAATGCAGGGCCCGGCTCGCGGCAAGCTATTTGGATTCGCCCGTGGTTCCCAGCGCGGCATGAGGCCAGCCGTCTTTCCAGGTCAGAGTGGAGATTTGCAGCGCCGGCTTGCCGGTCGATGCATCGTATGCGTGGAATACGAGGATGTCTCCTTCAGGCCGTTGGAGAATCGACTCGCCGCCCGGCCCGAGCCATCGGGCATTCGGCCAAAGCAGTTGCGTACCGCCGCCATCCAGCATCGTCTTGCCTTCGGCATCGATATAGGGGCCGGTCACTTTGCGCGCGCGCCCCACCATGGTGCGGTAATTGCTCTTGGTGCCGCGGCAGCAAAGATCGAAGGAGACGAATAGATAGTAGAAGCCGCCATGGCGCACGATGAAGGGAGCCTCGATGGCCTGCCAGTCTGCCGGCAACCCTGGTTTGGGCGGCTCCGGCACCTTGGGCGCGGCTCGCTTGGCCAGCGAGTAGAGGGTTGGGTCCTCGGTGGATACCTTGCCCGTTGCCGCGTCGATGCGGCGCATCTCGATGCCGCTCCAGAAGCTGCCGAAGCTCAGCCAGGGATGGCCCTTTTCGTCGAAGACAATGTTGGGATCGATGGCGTTGAAGTTGTCGTTGGCCGTGGACTTCAGAACTAGCCCTTCGTCGTTCCAGCGATAATTCGGGCTCTTGGGGTCCAGGGTGCTGTTGGTGGCCAGGGCAATGCCGGAAACGTTCGATCCAAAGGTCGAGTAGGCATAGTAGAGGTGGTATTTGCCCTGGAAGAACGATACGTCCGGTGCCCATAATTCCCGCGTGCCCGGGCTGACTTGGTGAATCCATTCGGGAATCGCGTCGAAGACGCGGCCGCACATCTTCCATTCGGTCAGGTTGCTGGAGCATCGAATCGGAAACTGGCCTCCGCCAGGGGCAAAGCCGGTGGCGAATACGTAATACGAATTTCCTTCCCGGCCGATCGACGGGTCGTGCGTCATCGGGTAGTCTCCGCTGAGCACCAGGGCCTTCGGTTCCTGGCAGCAGAGCGAGGCTGCGAAAGCAGCAGCGAAGATGACGGTGGCGATGGCGGTGCATCGCATGAAAAGCCTCCCTAAGGGTGTGAGAAACATGCGGCAGAAACGCCGGCAAACGTTTCCTGGCCGGGAATCGTACACCTGAGAGGGAGGTTCGGGCAAGCTGGAATGCGCGGCTACGATGGCGAGAAAGCGTTTGCCCATGGACAAGACAGATAAACTGGACTCTATACTACGACGGCAACAACAACGGCACCCCCCACCTTGGGCATCAACCATCTGGGTTTCGATGCCGATGGCTGGCCCTACGTGGAATAACGCGCGAACAACGAACTGACTTTACTGTAGAATTCCGACCAATGCACCCACCTGCTCCGGCTGTGGCCAGATCGTTGGGGAGCAAACCGGGTCGACCGTCATGACGCACTCAAGAATCTTCTTGCAGTTTTGCCTTGCCTCCATGCTGGCAGTCTGCGCTCTCCGTGCGGCCCCGCAGGAGGCTCCGGTGAAAGCGGAGCAGCGCGAAGGCCTCGCCCTTTCAAAAGAAGAGCCCCCCGCTCCAACCTCTCTTGGAGCGATAGATGCCCGGCTCCGCAGCGAACTTGCAAGAAATCCGACATCGGCCGAGACGCTCTATCGGCTGGGTCTGGTGTTGCGCCAGGAGCAGAAACCCAAGGAGTCGCTCGAAATCTATACCCGGGCGGCAGGCCTGCAAAAGCCGGACGCCGATCAGCTTCGCTCGGTCGCTCTCGACTATGTGTTGCTGAACGACTTCGACGATGCCATCCATTGGCTCAGGGTAGCTTTGTCCCTCGATTCGCGGAATGTCAATGTGCTTTACAGCCTGGGGCGCTGCTTCTACACACAAAACCATTTTGCCGAGGCGGAGGCAGCCTTTGTGAGGGTTCTCCAGGTCCAGCCGGAGCACCTCAAGGCCGGAGAGAACCTGGGCCTCACCTACGATGCCGAAAACAAGCCTGAGTTGGCTGAGAAATATCTGCGCGCCGCAGCCGCGAGGGCCGATCAACAGAAATTGCAGGACCCCTGGCCATTCTTCGATTTGGGAGCGTTCCTCCTGGATCAGCAGCGGGCCGCAGAGGCGCTGCCGTATTTGCGCAACGCCGCCGGCTTGGATCCTAGCTCCGCTGCCAGTCACGAGAAGCTGGGCAGGGCCCTGTTGGCAACCGCAGATGTCCCCAATGGGCTTAAGGAATTACTAAGCGCGGTAAGGCTGGAACCTGAAAGCCCGAAATTCCACTTTGAATTGGGCCGAGCCTATCGCGACGCAGGAGAACAGGAAAAAGCTCGGGCCGAGTTCGACCGAAGCAAGAAGCTCTACGGCGCGCACAACCAGAACTGACGAGACAGCGAAATGAGCCGGTTGCACCATGGGGCAAAAATGGCGAGTTTCGCTGCTATCGATCAGGCCTTCAAGTAGTGTTGAGCGCGCCACGCTCATTGCAGACGAGGACTCGCTCGCCCGGGTTCTGCCGCTACTCCGGCTTCCCGACGGTTTCCTCCTTGTAGGCCTTCTGCAAGACAAAGAAAGCCTTCTTCTTTTCGCCTTGATCCGAGATCAGGCCCTTGCGATTGAAGCCGTCCTGAATGCCTGGAAGCTGGCGGCGAGGCGAACGAAAGTCCATCAGAATCCAGGGACTCATGCCGCGCAATTGTGGAATGCGATTCAACATGGGGATCTGGTGGTTGAAGATGCTGGCCTGATACTCCTCGGTCCAGCGCTCGGACTCCGGCCCGTGCAGGCCTGCTTTGGCGTCTCCTCCAAACTCGCTGACGATCAGCGGCTTGTTATAACCGATCTTCCATTCCGTCGTATCCGCACCTTTCGGGTCTTGCTCATACCATCCGATGTATTCATTTGCGCCTAAGACATCGAGAGCGTCGCCCAGCGGATCGTCCACAAATTTCACGTAACCTTCGGTACGGACGAGAAGCGCCGCAGTGACCAACCGGGTTGCATCGAGCTGTCGCACATCGCCAGCAAGTGTTTTGAGGAAGTGGGTTCGCTCCGGGGTGTTCGGTGTCTCATTGGCGATCGACCATAAGAGGATGGAGGCCTTGTTGCGATCGCGGCGAATTGCCTCGCCTAATTGTTGTTCGGCCTTCTTGAGGACCGCGGGGTCTCCGAAGTGTTCGGCCCAATAGACGGGGATCTCCGACCAGACCATGATGCCCAGGCGATCGGTTGCGCGCGTCATGCGCTGATCGTGGGGATAATGCGCAAGGCGCACATAATTGCAGCCGAGCTCGCGGGCCCAGCCTAGCAGAGTCTCAACGTCCTGGTCGGTGTTGGCGCGCCCACCCCGGTAGGGAGCCTCTGCATGGATCGAGATTCCGCGCAGAAAGACCGGCGTGCCGTTTACCAGGATTTTGTTGCCGCTCACTTCGACGGTGCGAAAGCCGATTTCATCTTCGAGCGTATCCGCACCCGAGTGAAGGACAACGCGGTAGAGTTTGGGCTTCAGCGGCGCCCAGAACTGCATTCCCTGCGCGCGCATTTGAATCGGGGCGCGGCCATCGCGGTCGACCACGGCTTCAGCTTCAAGATGAAGTTCAGGAATTGAAACCGTCGCGCGTGCGCCCGGAGTCGCATTCTGAACGTGCACCCACCCTTCCACGAAAGTCCGGTCGCGATTCAGGTGCAGATCGTAGTCGTCGATAAAGGTGTCCGGGACCTCGACCAGCGAGACGTCCCGAGTGAGTCCGCCGTAGTTGAACCAATCGGTGTTCAGGGTGGGGACGCCGTCTGCCAGGCGGGTATCGTCGACCTCGACAACGGCGAAGTTCTTTCCAGGGTGGAGCAGCGCGGTGACTTCGCAGTCGAATGTCGTGAATCCGCCTTCGTGGCTGCATGCCTTTTTACCGTTGACCCAGAGAATCGCCCTGTAGTTTGCAGCCCCGATATGGAAGAAGGCGCGGCCGTGCTCGCGCGGCTGGAAATCGAAGTCCCGCTGGTACCAGAGCACACCCTCGTAGTAATGAAGCAAATCGCTCTGCGAATTCCAATCGCCGGGAACTTTCAGAATCGGTGACTTGCTGAAATCGTATTCAACGAGTTTGTCGCCAGCTGTGCCGGGATGTTCGTTGAGAAAGTAGCCATCATCGCGAAGTTCCTGATGAAAGGTGTACAGTCCGTCCCCGTAGGGATCGACAAGGAAGTGCCAATCGCCGTTCAAGCTGATACTTTGCCGGTGGTCCACATCGGCCAAAACGGTTGACTCTGATTGGGCATGTAGAAACATCTGGCCGATGAAGAGAAACGCAAAACAGATGAAGAGCTTGGCTTTCATTGCAGGTCCTTATTGGGAGTGGGCACGATCAAGACAAAATGGTGGCGGAAGAAGGCGTCCTTCCTTGAACAGGGTATCGGATTTCGACGGTCATTTTCGCCCCAATATGTTGGCTCCAAGATGTTGGCTTAGTCCTCAGGGCCCGAGACTTTTACTTTCGAGGTCGTCGGAGGATCGAAGGTTGTAATGCGATGCGACGCGCTCTTCCGAGCCGATTGCACCCGGAAGAGCACGCCGGTCTGTCACTTGCCGTGAGCTTCTTTAGAACGTCAAGCGTCCGCCTAATTGGATGACGCGCTGGGTGCCGTTGGCTCCTGTGATGGTGCCCTGAGAGCCCGACGTGATGTTTCCGTCGGACGGTGTACCGAGACTCACCCAGTTCATGACGTTGGTGATTTCGGCTCGGAACTGGAATTGGGTTTCACGATAGAGGTTGATGTTGCGGAGCAGGCCGGCATCCATATCCTTGAGGCCTGGTCCGATCAGAGAATTGCGTCCCACGTTGCCATCCGCGCCGCCAGGGCCAATGCCCAAGCCTGGCCCGTTAGCCGTGTACGAGGCGACGTTGGGGTTTGTGGCCGTATTCTGCTGGTAGTTGAACCATCCGCCCGTTACGGTAGTCAGGCTCTGGCCGCCTTTGTAGCCACCGCACAAACGGCAGCGGTGTGCGTCGAACTTGGCTTTAACCCCAGTGAAATTGGGGCGGCTCTGGCCAGAGGTGTCAAAGTTCTTGTTGGATCCCGTGCTCACCGTAAACGGCGTGCCGGCCTGCATATAGACGACCGGTGAGATTGTCCAGCCGTTGAGCAGTCCCCTGACGATCTTGTTCGACCCGTGAAAGTAGTTAATGTTCCACATGCCGGAGATAGCCGCATTGCCGTCACGGTTGCTATTCATGAGGCCATATTCTTCCCCAAGGCCGCCGCCGACCGCACCCATGGAGTTATTTTGCGCGGTGAAAGGCTTACCAAGCACGCCGTAATCCTGAGCGGTCATCCCTCCATTCTCCACCGGTTCTGCGCTTTCAAGCGCCCGGCTCCAGACATAGAAACCGCTGACTGTGAAGCCGCGTGACATGGTCTTGGTTGCCGAGAGTTGAAGAGCGTTATAGTTGGAGTTCAAGTCTGAGACCAGGTAGGTAATGCCGCTCAGGGTGCCGGCCGTGAGGTTGATGCCGGCATCGTATTGACGGCGTTGTTCGGTGCTTGCCGCTGCGGTGCTGAGGGCGCCGACTAGCGGGCCGCCGGAAGAGTTCACTGTTGAGTAAGGCGCGTAATTGGCGTCAATGAAGCTCGACAGGTGACGGCCGAGGGTGCCGACATAAGCTGCCGTCGCGCTGATCTTGTAGGGCAACTCCCGCTGCACGCTGAGGTTGAACTGGTAGACCGACGAGTCTTTGAATTTCGGCGAGATGGCTTCGATACTTGCACTCGGGTAGAATTTCGGATTCGACGGATTATAGGTGTACGGGAACAGGCCGCCACCGGGAGCGGTGCTTGTGAAACCGACATCGTAAATGTTGGTCAGAGATGTTCCGGAGCCGGAGTTGTTGCGCACGGCGAACGGCATGGCGTTGCCGGGCTGGTTCCACTCGTTGCCGCTGACAGAGCCGTAGAAGATGCCCGCCGCGCCGCGAAGCGAGGTCTTGCCATCCCCTATCGGATCCCACGCAAAACCGAGGCGAGGCGAGATGTGGGCGAACGACGTGCTGACGATGCCGCGCCCGACGCCTTTGTCCCCGGGGAACAACTCGCCCAATGGAGCGGTCGGCGTGACGGTGGATTGCTGGCCGGGGATAAACGTCCCTGTCCTGTTGTGGGCTTCGGTGGGAGGCGTGTCGATGTCCCAACGCAGTCCGAGATTGGCTGTGAAACGAGGCGTGATGCGATAGTTGTCCTGCGCAAACGCAGCGTAGTGCCAGGTGCTGATATGCGTGGTATAGGGCGCGTCCTGCTCAAATGAGCTGAATTGGCCTGTGATAAAGTCCGCAAGCGCAACACCCGTGCTGGTTGGCGCGCTGGTCGAGAAGGTGATCTCGCCATAATTATTCAGGTTGGCAAGGAACATGGTCTTGTCGAGAGAGTACTCACCGCCAACGGAAAGGTTATGCTTGCCCTTGGTCAGGCTGACCATATCGCGTAATTCATAGTTGTCGGAACCGGTGACGGGCCCGGCATTCGGGTTACCCGTGTTAAAGCCGGCGCCGGTGAGTTGGGGCAGTGCGGGCGGTCCCTGGATGAGGAAGTTCGAACCGAAACTCGCCAGGGTTTGGTCGGCTGGGCCGGTGACAGGGATCATCTTGCGTCCGCCCATGGCCCGCGTGAACGTTAGCCAGGTTTGGTTTACCACGGTTGGAGTGAAGGTGTGAACGTCGCTGATGTTGGCGTTGGTCTGACCGGCTTGGGACAGCACTCCGGTCCAATTGACGTTGCCGCCTCCGCTGGGAGTCGACTTGGTGTTGATATAGAAGTAGGTCACCCCTACATGGTCCTTGCTGCCGATCGATTCGTCGTACTTTGCCAGGTATTCGTCTGAGTCCGTCGGAGTGTTGTAGATGGTGGAGTATGTTGCACCGCCAGTCTTTGTAACCTGGGTGCCGTTGGGCAACGGAATGGAAACGCCGACAGTGTTTTTTACGTTCGAGAGGTTGAGAGCGGTGGTGTCCAGCAGGGCTTGCGGAATGCAATACCCGGCGGTCGCAGAGGATATGAGTGCAGGCTGGCAACCGGGGCCGGCGTTGGCTCCATTCACCAGGTTCGCGGCCACATGCTTGGTGCCCGGTGTGTAAATGAGGGTGGTCAACGTCGTGTCCGCGGTAAAGTCGCCCAAGCGCTCGGCAGCCGTGGGCACTGTAGCGCCCGTGACCGTTGTTCCTTGAATCTGGCGCAGGCCGGCATAGCTGCCGAAGAAGAAGGCCTTGTCGTGCTTGATGGGGCCGCCGAAGGTTCCGCCGAAATTGTTGCGGTGGAATGGGGCCTTGAAGGTAGGGGCAGGGATACTCCACGTATACGCATTGAAGTCGGTGTTGCGGTTGAACTCGAATACTCCGCCATGGAATTTGTTGGTTCCCGACTTGGTGATAACCGAGACCACGGCGCCGGAGAATTGGCCGTATTCCGCCGCGAATGCGTTGGTATCGACGCGGAATTCCTCGATCGCGTCGGGGTTCGGAGAGGGGTTGCCGTAGTTGCGCATCCCGGTAATGTTGTTGCCGCCATCCAGATAGAACGCGACGGTGCCGTTGCCGGAGTCGAGCCCGCCATTGATCTGGACGGTCGTGGACGGCAGTCCAACCTGGAAATTGGGGGTGGCGGCCGAACTCGATGTGGGGCCGGCGGTGTTGGCCATGATGCCCGGCGTAAGCGAGAGTTCGGCGTAGGCGTTGCGGTTGACCAGCGGCAGGCCGATGATCTCGTCCGGCTCAATGGTCCGGCCCAATACGGCGTCGCTTGTATTGACCTGTGGGGGAGCCTCGCTGACCGTGACGGTGGTGTTCTGGGCGCCCACCACAAGCTTGATATCAAGCGACAGGGTCTGATCGACGTCGAGGGCGAGGTTCTGCTGCAAATAGCGTTCAAAGTTGGCAGCTTCCACCTGGACGGTGTACTTGCCGACGGGAAGGTAATCGATGCGGAATTCGCCATATCCGTTTACCGGCGCCGTGCGAGCGAATCCCGTATTGACGTTGGTTGCCTTCACCTGGGCAGTGTTGACCACAGCGCCTTGTTGATCCTTCACAGTGCCAGCAATAGAACCGGTGGTTTGCTGCGCCGCAGCAGGCAGGAATGCCAGCCCGACCAGCAGTATGAAACCTGCCAGGCAAAGGAACCGATTCGGTTTCCGATTCACGAATTCCATGAACCACCGCCTCCGAGAATTTGAGTTCATTTGTTGCTCCTTTATTCCTTCTTGATTTGCTGTCATGCGCAAGGCGTGGCAGCTTGGTCTGCTTTCGAACCTCTGAGGATTCCCTCGCCGAGAAACACGAAATGAAATCCTGTGCGTTTTTTCAGCTCGTGCTTCACTGGCTGAACAAAGGCCAACCGGCACCCGCAGCGGGTACGCTCGGCATTCATCCGCTGTCCTGCAACAAACCCGTTCCTACTCGCTTGGCGACACAACTTCTCCCTTCCGTCAGGTTGTCCCTGATGGAACTCAGAGCGTGGCGCCTCGCGGCTTGGGTTTCGACAGGACAGACACTAGCAGTCTGTTTCTGGGCTGTCATGTAAATCGGCGGTGAAAAACCAGGGTCCCATGTGAACGCGCCAGCCCACTTTTATCGCGCTGAAAATAAACAAGATGCAATGTGAACGCGATCGAATCGAGCGAATATTCACATTGTTAAAAATGGATTTTTCTCGATGTGAATGGATGGATTGGAAAAACCTCTCAGGCGTGAAAGAATTGCCGGGCCAAGTAAAAGATGGCGAACGAAATAGGCGAAGGTTCCTGGGACGGAGAGTAAAATGGGGCAGTTGCGAGACTTGGCCGGAAAGCGAAGAAAGGCCATGCGCGCTGAATCATCCTGGCAGCCGGATTCAGGGCACCGTTTGCAGGTCCAAGCGGCGCTCCCTCGCCTTCACTTGCACAGCCGGGGGATTGAAGCACGGTGCTGCCGGACTAAACTGATTTCGAAAAGCGTTGCACGGATCTACTTCAGTGCGTGTTGGGAGTTCTGCCAGCTGGACAAGAAACTGGGAATTCGGGTCGATATCGAGAACGGGTGCGCTCATGCCGGAGGTTGACAAGAGGCTGGAAGTCGAAAAGGCGGAGCTGAATTGGCTGCTGAGCTCCGGGTTGCTTGGCCGTTCCAATAATCTTTCCCGTGTCCTGACGTTCATTTGCGAGAAGCACTTCGCGCACCAGGATGTACAAATCACGGAGCACTCGATCGCTGTCGAAGCGCTCGGACGGCGCGCCGACTTCGACCCTCAAACCGATACGATCGTCCGAGTGGTTACGCGCGCCCTTCGCAAACGCCTGCAAGAGGTCTACGCGAGCGCAGGCGCCGACCGCCCGGTTCAGATCGTGATTCCCACCGGCCACTACGTGCCCTCTTTCATTTACAAAACAGACGGCGCTTCAACAGAGGGGCCTCCCTCGCCGGAAGCAGCGAATCCGTCTGGGCCCAGTGCTTCGGGGCCGGGCCCCACGCTCGAAAGAATGCAGCAGCCCCATTGGCGCGTAGTGGCAGTTGCAGCGGTCATCCTGATCCTCATTGCCGGCGCCTGGCTCTTGGTGCGCAGAAGAGCGCAGGAGCCGCGAACGGCTGGGCCCAAGCAGCCGTATGCGGCATTGCCTCAAGCGAAGAACTCGATCCATGCCCTGATGGGCAGCGGCCGCCAGCGCTATGTCGATCGGTCGGGAATCCCCTGGATCCCGGAGAAGTACTGCTCGAGCGGGGTTAGCGTGACTGCACCCTTCCAGAAGATTGCGGGAACCGAAGATCCATATCTGTATTCAGCCGGTATTCGCGGCATTGCGCACTGCGTTTTCCCAGTCAACCCTGGGAACCACGAGATTCACTTGTATTTCGCGGAGACGACCGACCTGCCCACCGCAACCTCTCCGGCCATTCTGGCCATCAATGCCGGCCCCGGCATTACGTTCGATGTGGTCGATCATGCCGGTGGAGACAACATTGCAACCTCCCTGGTCTTGACAGGTGTTCTCCCAGAAGCCGATGGTGCGATCCATCTGGACTACACCAGCGAAGTATCGCTGTTGAATGCTGTTGAGATTCTGCCTGCAGACTCCGATTCGTTGCTGCCGGTCCGCATCACCACCAGCCCCGTTTCCATTACAGACTCCGCAGGCAACATGTGGCTCTCGGACCGGTACTTTTCCGGCGGCCGAAGAGGCCTGTTTTCGGATATGACAAAGGTCGCAAAGAACAGCATCTACCGGTACAATCGGGTCGGACGTTTCCGCTACGACATTCCTGCAGTGCCGTTTCAGAAGTACCGTTTGACGCTGTATTTCTCTGAACCCTGGTTTGGCAAGCAAAACTCCGGGAATGGTGGTCCAGGCAGCCGGATCTTCGATGTCTCCTGCAATGGAAACATGATTCTGAAGGACTTCGATATATTGGCGGAGGGTGGAGTGGGTCCTGTCGAAAAGACATTCGACAATATTCAGGCAACGGGACAAGGGAAGATCGAGCTCTTCTTTATCCCTGAGGCAAATTATCCGCTTCTAAATGCCATCCAAGTTCTGCCCGAACCTTCACACTGAAGGCCCTTCAAGCCTCAGCCAGCCTGACGGTTCCTGGCTTTCCATGCGCAGTGGGCCGTCAGCAGCGTGGTGGTGCGGAAAACCCTAAAACAGGCCTTAGAGCCAGAATTGAACAGACATGCCTGGTGAGAATTTAAGCAGTCCAGAGAATGCACGTGCAGGGGTTTCACGGTGAAGCAACGGGGAATCCGCCGTGATTCACGCGAAGATCGAGCGAATGATTGCCTCACTCTACGCAGCCGCGAAGGACTCTCCGAGAATCCGTATCCGGTAAGCCCGACGGTTATGCGAAAATGAACGGGTCCGCGCAATGAATGTATTTGTAGGGAAGCAATATTCTCTTACTAGACGGCGCCCCAGCTCGCTGCCCGGCGCAGTGAGGCCTAGCGTCAGCTCCGCGTCATTGAGCAAGAGAGGAATGAGCAGAGGAGTGGTGGAGATTTCGCGAGAACAAGAAAGTCTCTCTACTTCGCTTCGTCGATCACCTCTATGGCTCTTATTTCTGCGTAGTTTACTTTTGGTGAAAAAGACAGCAGCAGCTTTCCCTGCCCATTCGGATGCAAGCCATGAAATTCGCGGACTACTGGCTGAAACGCCCCGGATGCTGCCTGATTGATATCGAAGTCTTGAAGCAGCATCACGCCGTTGCAGGTGACGTCGAAGACTCTGCAACCCACCCCGTGACAGTTTGCGGCTGGAATCAACGGGTTGAAGAACGCGTCGAGGAAGTGGAGCCTTACTGTATAGCTTCCCGGCGTGACGGGAACTGCGTAGCTGAAATTACCATGTCGCTCGCTGGTATAGAGCGCTGGGATTCTCGGTCCGATCTCGGGATTCTCAAACGTCCAGTTACGTCCGTCGATAAAGTACTTGTCCCCGCTCCATCGCGTGCCATTGGCCTCGACAAAATCGCTTCGATGAGCGCAAATTCGAATTGGCTTGAGTTTTCCTGCCGTGCCAGGGGTGAGTTCGAGCGCGCTCACGAACGCCCTTCCCCATGCCGTGCGAAAAGCAAGATGAACCTTCCCGTCGGGGGCTGGGCGCACATCTTTGAATACGCGAATGTCCACCGCAGCCGAACCAGCGTCCGCTATCGGATCGAAGTCTACCAACAGCGGCCGGCCATTCAGATCTACCTCGAAATGGCGAATGTTCTGTGCGTCTTCCTTCTGGTCTACATCCGGTTGCCGGAGCGGATCGGCAAAATGTAATCTCAGCTCGTAGACTCCTGGAGCAACGGGAATGTCGTATCGAAACTCACGTTGCGATTGCGGGACCATATTCCCATCCGAGACGGCCTCGCGGATGAACTTGTACAAACCTGCGTCGGCCACCGATGGGAAGAAATGAAGTGGGCCTGGTTTGGAAACGCCTCCTTGAAAGTAACGATCGGATTCCCACCGGTGCCCTGAGATGTCCGCATAGCTGGCTCCTGTGAGGCCTGCGGCAATTCGGGTGTCGCCTGCGTCGGCGGCCAGCGCGATGCGTTGGCTCCGCGCCTGCAGCTGCGCTTCGTTCTGCGGTTGCGGGGAAGTTGAGTTGGCCGTTAAGATCGAGGATGCCGGTGGTATATGCGAACGCTCCGACTCGAACCACAGGAAGCCGAGCAACATAACTGCAACTCCGAAGAATGCTGTGGCTCCAAACAGGATCTGCCGCCTGCGGCGATGCGTTCGTTCTGCTGGCACAAGGACAATGGGCTGCACCTGCGGCTCTTTGAATCGTGGCTCAAAGATCGGGAGGTATTGGCCTTTCGGGATCGTGATGATAACCGGCTCATCCTTGCCTTCGTTGGCGAAATGATGTTCCAGTTTCATCCGCAATACACGGGCCTGGGAACGAACAATATTGTCGTCGTTTGAATTGTATCCAGGTTGTCGATCGTAAACGTAGATCGCGATCTGCTGCTCAGTTGCCTCTTCAGACTTGTTATCGAGAGCGCACCGGCACACATGGGTAAAGAAAGCTCGAAGGCGCGGCGATTTTTCGAAGGTCACGCTGGAGGCGACGCGGCACACCAATTCCTCGCGTTGAATCGCGGACTCGCTCAGTGCCTTCTTCGGATGCATCACCGTGACAACTTCCAAGCTCATTAGAAATTCTCCGGCGCTTTCGGATTGCATAGTACTCGCCAGTAAAGCGATTTGCAAGCGATAAATTACCCCATATGCGGTGATTGCTCAAGGCAGAAACGCATCGTCAAAGGAAGGAGTGTCTCTGGCGATTCTCCCCCTGTTCAAGCTGGATTGTGGACAGTCGACACTTACCTCCGCGATTGAAGTCACATGAAGAGCGAACGCCTTGTTGCAGGCCCCAGCTTGGCATGTGTGGCTATCTCGAAGCCTTGGTTCTTCTGCACGATGTGGTATCGCCAAACATTGTTTCCCGATTGAAAAGCATGGGCAGCAAGAATTGCAGACGCTTGAACCACAACTCGGTTTCAATCTCTTGCACTTGCGTTCGCCCATAACGACAAATTCTGTTACAAGACCTTTCAGACGACCTATCATGTTGGAGCACCCGAACAGGGGTGGCAAGTCTGACGCACTCAGGCGCGAGTCGTTGCCCTCCCTCCGAGAGAAAGAAGGTCAGAGAATATGCGTTTCAGGCTTCTGCTTCTGTTCATGGCAACTATGTGTGCTTCCATTTTCCTCAGCGCTCAGACTGCACAGCCCTGCGCGGATCTTGGTAACTTCAAGATTGTTGGCGTTGAAATCACGAAGGTGGCCACGATTCCGGCTGGCACCACCATTCCGGCCTCTTACCCGGGTGCTGCCGCCATTGGCCCCTTGCCCGCTCATTGCCGCGTCGATGGGGTGATCAATCGGCGCAAGGGTGCAAACGGCGAAGAGTACGGTATCGGCTTTGCTCTGGCGCTGCCTGATTCGTCGGCATGGAATGGCGACTTCATGATGCAGGGAGGCGGGGGCGGCAACGGCTTTGTTGCCTATCCAGTGGGGGCATCCTACTCAGGCGAGAAGCCTGCTCTTGTGCGCGGATTCGCGGTGGCCAGCACGGATACGGGCCACAAGGCGAAGGCAGGTCCATTCGATTTCTCATTCATGCGCGACCAGCAGGCCTATCTCGACTTTGCGTTTCTCGCCAATGCGGAGGTGGCAGGAGTCGCCAAGCGGATCATTGCACAGTACTATGCGAAGCCAACCGCGTATTCCTACTTCGTCGGCTGTTCAACGGGCGGACGCGAAGGCATGATTCTCTCTCAACGGTACCCCACTGTATTCAATGGCATTGTCTCCGGCGATCCGGCGATGCGCACAGGCTTCTCGAATCTTGCAATCGGCAAATGGATTCCGGTGGCGTACAACCAGGCAGCCCCTAAAGATGCGTCGGGGAAACCGATGCTCGACAAGCTCCTTACCGTGAGTGAACGCAAGCTATTCATGGACGCTCTGATGAATCGTTGCGACGCAAAAGACGGAGTGGTCGATGGAATGATCTCCGATCCGACCGGTTGCGATTTCGATCCCGCCGCATTGGCATGCAAGGCAGGCAAGAGCGATGGCTGCATTGGGCCGGAGAAGATTGCGGCCATCAAGAAGGCATTTGCCGGACCAAAGAACTCGTATGGAACTCAGGTTTATCCAGGCTTTCTCTATGACGCCGGGATCGCGGAGACCGGCCCGATTCCGGGGTTGCTCGCCCTCAACCTCAATGGGCTCTTCGGCCCTTATCCGACAGCAACAGAGATGGATGTAGACAAGGAAGCTCTGCACGCTTCGGATCCGCTGGTAGAGCCGGCATCGACCAACCTGTCTACGTTCTCAGCAAACGGCGGCAAGATGCTGTTCTTCCATGGAGACAGCGATCCATGGTTCTCGCCTCTGGATACGCTCGGATACTATCAGTCGCTTGCCGCGACGAATGGCGGTGCAGAGAAGGTGAGCGAATGGAGCCGCATGTATCTTGTGCCGGGCATGCGTCACTGCGGAGGAGGTCCTGCCCTCGACCAATTCGACATGCTCGGAGCCGTTGTGAACTGGGTTGAGAAGGGGATGGCCCCGGAATCCGTCACGGCCACGGGACAAGCGTTTCCAGGAAGAAGCAGGCCGTTGTGTGCGTATCCCAAACATGCGCAGTACGCAGGGCATGGAGACACGAACGACGCTCATAACTTCAGTTGTGAGTGAGTAGGAGCCACGGTATAGAGAGGGTTGGGCCTCGGTTGGTTGCCGAGGTCCAACTTATCCGTAATTCATTGAACGGGAGTTGCGCTGGAACGGCGACCACTCGCGTCGATCGACTTCCAATCGAATCGAACGCCTTCCGGTCCGTTTGGCTCTGGTCCGGGGCTGTCTGCCCATAAAGCCCCCGTATCGAAATCAATGCGCAGATATCGGTGCGTTGTGAGCGACATCAGCGTGAGTTCCCCGGTGAATGTTTCGATCCATTGAAAAGTCTCCGCGATCTCTGGGGTTCCCCTTTTCATCGAAACGCTGCCATCAGATGCGACTGAAACAAACTCCTGTCCCTTCTGTAGCGCGACTCGCCCAAGTCCCCGATCCACAACCATGTATGCAGATGGACTCTGTCTGCGGGCTCGGAGTGAAGAACCATCCGTCGATAGCGTGAATTCCAGCTGGTGTCCATGCGCGCTCAGTTCGATCGGCTGGCCATACGGGATGGGGCGCGTGATTCCGTGCGGATTCGGCTCCTGAATTTGAATTGAATCGAAGTCCGCAAATCCAGTCTCGCCGTTGCCACGATGAAAACTGAACAACGCATAGCGGACGCCCTGGAATGTAACTCCGATGCCCACCATACGAAAGGGCTCGCCAATGTTGTGGAATGTCATGCCATCGAAACTGTAGCTGAACTGGGCGAGCTGCGAGTTGAAATCGCAACCCGTTCGCAGCCACACGCGGCCACCAGGCAATGAGATGCGCTGGTCCTGCATGGTCTGGCCGTCATGTTGCACGAGTCCCAGGCCGCTGCTCGTTCTTTCCACTCCAATCCATGCGTCCGGTTGAATCAGCAGCGCGAGACCGGCGACGTCGCCCGGCTTGAGTTGCGATGCATCCAACAATGCCGTCGGAATCGAGCGAGGGCCAATCGCTCGTTGCGTAAGCGTGTTCCGCGCGTGCCAGATGTCATCGGCCGGCAGAGCGTGAAGACGCACAAATCCCGGACGTTCTGTGAGCGACCATTTTCCGTCCGCGGGTACGTGGTTCCACTGCCAGACGGGCTTCAGCTGCGGCGTTGAGAAGTCGTCGCTGCGCGCGTAGGGCGCATGAGGCATTTCGACAGCCCCGGTATTGGGCTTGACCCAAATTCGCGGGCTCCTTCCGAGGTTTCCGGGAAGGCCGAAGTAGGGCCATCCGTCGACCCAGGTTATGGGCGAGAGTGTGACGACGCGGCCGATGGCATTCTCCTCGCCCATACTCAATCCCCACCATTCGCCAGCCGGCGTGTCCACAATGCCGCCTTGATGGATGGCCATGCGCCCGATGGCGGAAGCACTTGCATCGGGCGGCGAAATCTCATAGGGTGGCTTTGTTGTGAGCGGTGGCCGAAAGGTGCTGAGCCGCCACCCGAGAACCTGCCCGAACTGTTCGCCGACACTGACGTTCCGGTTCACTTCCCACGGGCCGGTGAGTGTGTCGCCTCTCGCCACGGGCAAGCGCATCACACCGTTGTACCAGGCGTCGACGAGAAAGTATCTTCCCCGAATCTTGTAGAGGTGATGCCCCTCGCCCATTCCGGATTCGCGCGAGATGAGCAGGCGCTCGGTGCCGGGAACAATATCCGTGAGATCGGTGTTAAGCTGTGCGATGTGGACGTCGGCGTAATCCCACACCACGTACACTTTGCCATCGTCGTCGAACAGCACAGACAAATCGTGGAAACTCCGTTTCATCTGGGTATGAATCCATGGTCCGCAAGGGCTGTGCGCCTGAAACACCTGCGTTGTTTTGCCATTCACATTGGCAAAGATGTAGAACGTGCCATCGTGATAGCGGAAGCTTGGCGCCCAGATACCCTGACCGTACACATCCTTGCCATCTTCAAGGCGATATGCGGGGCCGAGATCGAGTTTGTCCAATGCGTAAGATTCGAACTCCCAATTCACCAGATCCCGCGAATGCAATACGGGTATCCCGGGCATGGCATGCATCGACGAGCCGGTGAGATAGAAGTCCGGGCCGACGCGAATGATGTCCGGGTCGGCGAACTCGTCGTAGAAGAGTGGATTGGAGTAAGTGCCATTGCCGTTGTCGGCGGTCCAGGTTTGCGCCGAGGTCAAATGATGAAAGAAAGCCAGCGTGAGCGAGGCGAGCAAGAGCGCTCGCCTGCATGGTCCGCCGATGTGAATCTTGAGCATGCCATCCTTGGTTACGAGTTGCTTCTTAGTCCACAAATCTGATTCGTGTTTACGCGTTATTTGCACGCTGAGGAGAAACAGAGATTCTTGCTGAAGAACGGCATGACATGGTTCTGAAAGCGGTCAGCGACGGCGCTGGTATGCGTGCCCGGGTAGATTTCAAAGCTGTTCGCAATTCCGTACTTGTCAAAGATGTCGTGCAATTTGCCGGTATCGATGCGCAACCCGTCCTGATCGCCCACGTCCATGGAAATGGCCCGATACCTTTTGAGGTTTCCGATGTACTGATCGACAAAGACCAGCGGTGCGTTCGCTGCGTACTTCGCCTGTATCTCCGGCACCGGGATTCCGTCTTTCGTCGGCAAGTCGAGATAGAGCGGAGGGTTTTTCGGGTTAGGGGCCCAGGCAGCGGCCGTCGCGAGTTGTGCGATGCCAAATCCCGGAAGGGCGGCTGGAGCATCGGCAGGCGATTTCAATCCCGCAATTTTCTTCTCGCCCTCGATCGCCATCTCTTTCATCCTGTCTGCGGGTCCAGGCCCGCCGCCGCCCATCGGCGACAGGCAGCAGGGACTCATGATGTACAAGCTGCCGAAGACATCCGCATGCTTCATTCCGATGCGCGAAGCGCCGTAGCCGCCCATCGAGTGGCCGACCAATCCACGACTTTCGCGATTTGGGAGAGTCCGGTAATGCGCGTCGATATAACTGACCACGTCGTGCGCAATGTAGTTTTCAAAATCGCCGGTGGTTACAGAACTCGAATACATCGATCCGTTGTAAATGGTCTTCGAGTCTGGCAGAACCACAATCATCTCCCTGGCGCCCTGGGCAAATGCGCCTTCAATCGTCTGAGGCACGTGGATCTCGCCCGTCCACTGCGCGGCTCCAATGAAGAAGCCATGCAGCGCATAGACGACGGGGTACCGCCGCGATTTCTCCTTGGCATAACTCGGCGGCAAAATGACAATGACCTCGCGGTCGACGGCATCGCCTTCCAGGTTGCCTTCGAGAGCAGCGCCATGAATCTTGATGTGCTCCACCGCAACGGGTTTGGCGCCCGGAATCACAGGGGGAACCGTTGTCTGCACCTGCGCAGAGAGCATGGAACTGGATGCAATGGCCAACCCAAGCGTCACTGCACAACACAACGTTGCAATCTTCATCTCTAGCCTCATTCGCAAATGCATTCCTTTCATTCGGACCACGAAGGCCGTGCCAAAACAAGCTACTGCAGCGCATACGAATAGATGCTGACGCTGGACGGTGGCGCTTCGATGGTATCCGAAGCCGCACCCACGGCATGTTCCTCGACTGCAACCTCTGGCTTCTTACCGACCGCGACTACGGCATCCAGGGACGAAGGCGCCATCTGCCACATGTTGCCCGTGCTTGCCAACTTCACGCCATTGATTGCCAGCTTCAAGCTCTGCTTGGCATCCGACGGGTTCAGCACGGCGAATGTAAGCGTCGTGCGATCTTCGTTGAGCGCTGCGCTCACATCCAACGGATAGGTGTCGCTGCCGGGATTCACCGCCGGTTGGTCGCCGCCGGCCGGGAAGGTGGGCTTGGGCTGGGGTGAGTCGCCGGAGACCTCGACCGGAATGACGCCGAAGTGGTCGCGGTACATCTTGAAGAGCATCCCGGTGGGGTTCAATTCGGCCTCGGTGCGATTCTGGCTCATCATGGCCGTGGCAAAGGTGAAGGCGCCGAGCTGAAAGATATCCGAATGGCGGAACATCTCATGGAACGCCCAGGCATACGCCGGAGCAGTCTTGTAGGAGTTTGGTCCGCTGCCGAAATAGGCCCATTCGTCGATGGCAACCGGGACCGGTTTTGCCCGCAGGCCGGGGATCAGTTCCTGGTATTTCCGGTAATGCTCGTACTTGGCGCGGACCTGAACGGCCGGGGCGCGCATCCATTCGATCTGCGACAGTGGCGGGTTGATCGGAACCTTTTTGCCCAGCTTCATATCCGTGTGTTCGGTGCCGGACGCATAGTAGTGCTCGCTGAGCATGTCGATGTTTTCCAGGTCGTGCGCCAGCATATAGCCGCTCCAGTCGGCCGGAGTCAGATAGTCGGGAACGTACTTCCCGCTGAGGCGTTTGGACTGATCGGCGCCCTCCATCACGTCGGGCATGGCGCCGCCGGCGATCAACTTGATCGACGGATCGACCTGCTTCATGGCCTTGGCGAAGAGGTTGTGTTTGAGAGCGAACTGCTCGGGGGAGATTGCGCCCATCTGGTAGTCGCCCCAGGGCTCGTTGCCAATACCCCACAGCTTGACGTTGTACGGCTTTGGGTGGCCGTTTGCGGCCCGCCATTTGCCCATCGGCGTAGTGACCGCCCCGTTGGTATATTCCACAAGCTCGCGTGCCGACCAGGCGTCGCCGAAGCCGGCATTCACCGTGATGTAGGGGTCGACGCCGAGCAGGCGGCAGAGTGTCAGGAACTCGTCGGTGCCCACGTCGTTGGGTTGAACCGCGTGCCAGACCGGATCGAAGATCGGCGGCCGCTTGTCGATGTCGTCGACGCCGTTGCGCCACTCGTAAGCAGAGACGAAGTTGCCGCCGGGAAAACGGTAGACGCCAGAGTGCAACTGCTTGAGCGCCTCAATCACTTCGGCGCGGAAGCCCTCGATGTTGTTGGCCGGCATCAGCGAAACCGCGCCAACGTGAAAGGAGCCTGTGCCGGTGCCTGCGATTTCGAGTTGAGCATCGTCGCTATCGCCCTGCGCCTGGAACTTGAGGGGGAACTTGCGGTAGGCCGAAGTGAGTGCGGGGAGTGAGGCGGTCTGGCGGTCGGCGTTCTGCTTGCCCCAGATCAGCGTTACCTTTACGACCGCCCCGGGAGTGCCGGCCAGGACGATGCGGCCGGTGTAGGCTTTTCCCTTGCGCACCACGATGCCCGCCTCGGCGATCCCTTGCGGCGTCTTCCCGTTGAGCTTCACGAGGGGTGTCTGGTCGCCGGTGTAGGGGTTCCTGGTGTCCATTGTCACCGCAACATCGCCGCCAATCGGCGACCACCAGCGGGTGATGGGACGGCGGAAGCGGGGATTGCCCGCCGCGTTGCCCAGGGGCTGAGGGGGTTGGGGAGCGGTCACCGAGACCGGATAGAAGAACTTGCGGTCGGCCAGGAGTTCGGCCCAAACGCCAGTGTTGACGATGTCCCCGCCGTGTTCAAGGAACTGCCCGTAGAGATACTTCGAGATCGGTGCTCCTGTCTTCGACGCGTCGATGACGGCATTCACCGTGTGCGTCTGCGCCGCCGACCCGATAGAAAGAGCCAGGACCGCCAGCAACCCTGCCCACACCTTCAGTGGATGTCGCCTGATTACAGATGTCGGTACGATACCGCCGGGAATCATGGTCTCTCCAAGAGAGAAGGCCGCAGTTGGATGAATGTGGACCGTACTGCGCAGAGCGGTAAGCGTCCCCATCGGAATCATCGATTTGCGAAAACGTTCTCTCGGAGTAGAACTATACAGAGCAACAAAACTCCGGGCAAGTTTAATAAATCGCTTTATTGCTATCGATTTTCTCGATGGGTTTGCGACAATCAGTCCACCCGGTCAGATCGTCTCCGGCTCGCGATTCATGCCCAGCAACACCGCCAAGGCATTGGCCTCGGTGTTGCCAATGCTCAAGTCCTTGCAGACCAGGTTCAGCCGGACGTCGCGGGCCTGCCCGGCTGGCAGTTGGAGTTCCACGAAGTTGCCGCAGTCGATCTCCGGCTGGATGCGGTACTTGGGCAACCAGCCGAAGCAGAGCCCACTGCGGACGGCAGCGATGGCCGATTCGATCGTCCCCACGGGAAGAACACGCTGCGCGGGAAGCCGCGGTTGCTGCTTCAGGCTCCCGGATGCCGCTCCTTCGATGCTCACAAGCATGTGCTGCATCAGGTCCGAGCGAGAAAGCCTCCGTTCAATCGCGAGAAGGGGATGATCGTGCCGAACCGCGGCAATCATGCCAATGACCAGCACTGGTTTCACAAACATCTCGCGCGACATCAAGCCGGTAACGCAGATTTGAGCGTTGTGGAGCGAGAACTCCGCATCCGCCGAGAGAAACGTGCTCTGCCGCAGCTTCGGCTTCACATGGGGAAAACTACGCGAGAAACTCGCCAGAGCCGCGAAAAGGCGGTCGTCGGGAAAGATGCTGTCGACGGAGAGCCGGACCTCCGAAGCACCGCCCGACGCCATCAGATGGGCTCGTTGCTCGAGTTGATGGAACCCGGCCAAATGGGGCTCCGCATCGGCCAACAGCACCCTGCCCGCCTCGGTCAACTGAGCCTTCCGTCCCTGAATCTCAAATAGCCTGACACCCAACTGGTCCTGCAGGCGTCCGATGGCGTAGCTGATCGTCGATTGCGACCGATTCAACTTTTCGGCCGCTGGCGCGAAACCGCCCAGTTGCACCACGGTCTGGAGGATCTCCCAGGCATCGAGCGTCGTGTCCATAGAGGAAGAATACATCGAGTAAATCGATATAGTTTGCAAAAAAATGCGACTATCTTTCCGGAATCCCCATCGGGTAGCATTCCGGGGATTGGAAAAATGGGACATTCGCGGCATTGGCTACGCTGTTCGGGAAAACGATTTCCTGCAATGAACTTGATCCCGAAGAGACCGGCCCACGGACAGCTCCCGATGACTGCCCGTTCTGCGACGGGATTCGGGATGGAGAAAGTAGGACCATGAGAATTTGTATCGCGATACTTTTGCTTTCGAGCGTCTGCTGGGCACAGAACCCCGATGGGTTCGAGCCCGCCTCCACGAACGTTTGGGGTGCGGCGTTTCCCCGGGTCGACGCCGGTGGCAGAGCCGAATTCCGCGTGAAAGCCCCAGATGCCACAAAAGTCCAAGTGAATTTCTGGGGAGTGCTGAAGCTGGACATGGTGAAGCAGCCCGATGGATTCTGGACCGCGACTTCCGCGCCGCTCGTACCGGGCTTCCACTACTACACTCTGTTGGTCGACGGCGCGGAATTCAGCGATCCCGGGAGCCACTCCTTCTTCGGCGGGGGCAAGGACGCAAGCGCAATCGAAATCCCGGAACTGGGGGCAACCTACTATCTGCCTCAAGATGTTCCGCATGGCGATGTGCGCGAGATCTGGTATTCCTCAAAAGTCACCGGAACCTGGAGACACGCGCTCGTCTACACGCCGCCAGGTTACGACACCCAAACGAAGGTCCGCTTTCCAGTACTTTACCTGCAGCACGGTGGCGGCGAAGACGAGACGGGATGGATCAAGCAAGGCCACGCTAACTTCATTCTCGACAATCTGATCGCCGGTAAACAATCCAAGCCGATGATCGTCGTCATGGCCTACGGCTATGCAAGGCGCGCTGGCCATGTCGATCCGGACCTCAGCGGCAAGCCCTTCGGATCGCCGGAGATGATGAAAGCCATGCAGGAGATGGCGCAGACCTTTGAAGACGATGTGACCGAAGCTTTGATTCCATTTATCGATTCCAACTTCAGGACGCTTGCCGACCGCGATCACCGCGCCATGGCCGGCCTGTCCATGGGCGGCATGCAGACCTTCCAGATCACCTTAGACCACCTCGATCTGTTTTCCTACATCGGCGGATTCAGCGGCGCGGCCATGGGCGTGATGGCCGGCAATCAGAAGCTCGATACCAAGACAGCCTTCCACGGCGCGCTCGCCGATCCTGAAGCCTTCGCAAAGAGGGTACACCTGCTGTGGCTTGGCGTCGGTACCGAGGAACCGGCCATGATGCACGCAGGCATTGAACGGCTGCACACATCCTTTGTCGATGCGAACATCAACCACGTCTTTTATGAATCGCCGGGGACATCGCACGAATGGCAGACTTGGCGCCGGGATCTCAAGGATTTCGCCCCAAGGCTCTTTCAGAATTTGCCTTCAAAGCCATAGCATTGCCGGTCCTTCAAATCTGCGCAAGGCGAATCGCCAAGCTTGTGCTATTCGTCGCGTGGTCTGAAACATATCCATGCTGTCGTCCTAGGAGAGATGTGCGGAAAGCGAAAATCCAAATTCTGATTGCGATCGGTGCACTGTTGTGCGTAGACGGACTGTGGTCTCAAAGCAATGACCATCCAGCGTATTTGAACCCGGCGCTGCCTGCAGAACAACGCGCAGCCGATCTTGTCCACCGCATGACTGTGGAAGAAAAGGTCTCGCAACTCGTAAATCAGTCTCGCGCCGTGCCTCGGCTCAGCGTTCCGGCATATGACTGGTGGAGCGAAGCCCTGCATGGCGTGCAAAGGCCCGGAGTCACCGAGTTTCCCGAACCGGTTGGTCTGGCCGCTACGTTCGATCCGGCTTCCATTCACCGCATGGCTGCAGCCATCGGGGTCGAAGGAAGAATCAAGCACGTTCAGGCAATGCGAGACGGGCATAGCAATGTTTTTGAGGGTCTCGACTTCTGGGCGCCGAACATTAATATCTTTCGCGATCCCCGATGGGGTCGCGGACAGGAAACCTACGGCGAAGACCCCTTCCTTTCGGCGCGCATGGGTGTTGCCTACGTCACCGGCATGCAGGGAGACGACCCGAATTACTACCGTGCGATTTCCACACCGAAGCATTACGCGGTGCACAGCGGACCCGAGCCAACGCGCCACACGGCGGACGTGAAGGTCAGCAAGCATGACGAACTGGACACCTATCTGCCCGCATTCCGCGCGGCCGTAACCGAGGGCAAAGCCGGGTCCGTGATGTGCGCCTATAACAGCATCAACGGGCAGCCAGCCTGTGCTAACGAGTTTTTGCTGCAGGACCAACTGCGGGGAAAATGGGGTTTTCAGGGCTATGTGGTCTCCGATTGCGATGCCGTGGTCAACATCTTCCGCGATCATCACTTCACCAAGACGCAACCCGAAGCCTCGGCTTTGGCTATCCAACGCGGCATGGACAACGAGTGCATCGACTTTGCCAAGGTCGACGACGACCACGATTACAAAGCATACCGCGACGCTTACAAGCAAGGCATCCTGCAAGAGAGCGAGATCGATACGGCCTTGATCCGGTTGTTTACCGCACGGATGAAGCTGGGCATGTTCGATCCGCCTGATATGGATCCGTATTCGAAGATCGATGAGAGAGAGCTTGATAGCGCGGATCACCGCGCCCTGGCGCGCACACTTGCTAACGAGTCCATGGTCCTGCTGAAAAATGACGGCACCCTTCCGCTGAAAAAGGGCAGGCTCAAGATTGCCGTGGTGGGGCCTCTGGCAGACCAGACGAAGTACCTGCTCGGCAACTACAACGGCAACCCGACGCACACAGTCTCTTTGCTCGATGGGCTCAGGGCGGAGTTCCCTGAAGCGCAGATCGTGTTTGAGCCCGGAACACAGTTTCTGCGCACCAATGGCGACGTGGTGGCGACCTCCGCACTGACCACGTCCGAAGGAAACCCGGGCCTGACCATGCAGTGGTCAACCGGAGGCGGATTCCCGGACAAAGGCACTGTGCTGGCAAAGCGGGAGGTTAGCACCGTCAATTTGAAAGCCGCGGATATTCCGCAAGAGGCCGCGGGCAAATACCCAATCTCGGTAGAGTGGAGCGGTTTTCTCACGGCCACCGAAACTGGCGAATACAGCATCGGCATGCGCGCCAAAGGCGAATTCGCGATCGTGGTGATCGACGGCAAGCCCCTCGCGATGCAATATCTTAACAGCGAACAAGCCCAGACAAAGACCGGCCACATTCACCTGGAGCAGGGGAAGAAAGTGGCCATCAAGGTCAATTATCGCCCTTCAAAAACCGGTGCTGCCGAAGCCCAATTGATCTGGTCCAGGTACGATCCCCGGCCCAACCCCGAAGCGGTGACTGCGGCCAAGGCCGCGGATGTTGTGATTGCGGATCTCGGCATTACCAGCGAACTCGAAGGGGAGGAGATGCCGGTCAATGAAGAGGGATTCAAGGGCGGCGACCGCACCAGCATCGATCTTCCCAAACCTGAAGAAGAACTGCTCAAAGCCGTGACGGCTACCGGAAAGCCCGTGATCCTGGTGCTGGCGAACGGAAGCGCGCTTGCCGTGAACTGGGCAAACGAACATGTGAACGCGATTCTCGACTCCTGGTATGCAGGTGAGGAGGGCGGAGCGGCAATTGCCGAGACTCTCTCCGGGAAGAATAATCCTTCCGGTCGGCTACCTGTGACGTTCTACACCGGTGTCGATCAGCTGCCAAGCTTTGAAGATTACTCAATGCAGAATCGCACTTATCGCTACTTCAAGGGAAAGCCGCTGTATTCGTTTGGATATGGCTTGAGCTACACAACTTTCTCTTACACCAATCTGACGCTCCCGAAAGATGCGATTCAGGCGGGCGATCCCCTCACGGCAGATGTGACGGTCACGAACACGGGAAAGCGCGCGGGCGACGAAGTTGTGCAGCTCTATCTCAGTTTCCCGAGCATACCAGGAGCTCCTCTACGGGCTCTGCGCGGCTTCAAGCGCGTGACCCTGAAACCAGGCGAATTGCAGAAAGTGCGCTTCGAATTGAAGGATCGTGACTTGAGCATGGTCAGCGAAGCGGGTGAACCGATCATTGCCGAAGGGACCTACACGGTATCGATTGGCGGCGGGCAACCGAATACAGCGGCGCCGACAGTCACTGGATACTTCAGCGTGATTGGCGCGAAGACGCTGCCTGAGTAGAATAGTCCGGGGAACCCGATGCGTCGCCGAGACCCATTGTTCGGTGTGAAGGGAAACAGAAACATGGTATTCAGCAAGGAGACGGGCTTCATGAAGGGGGATGGCAAAGTCGATCCCTTCGTGCAGTTTGGTTCTCGGGCCGATGCTGCCCGCGCACTCTACGACCCCAACCACGCAGGCGACATCACCTGGGCCGGAGCCGCCATCGCCTCCGACAAAGGCATGGTTGAGCCCACCCGTTCCATCGTAAGCCTGTTGGCCGGGAGCCAGCCTGTTTGGGAGTACCGCTTCGCCTACGTCGCTACTTCGATGCGCAACGACTGGGCCGGCGGTGCGCCGCACGCCTCCGAGCTTCTCTTTGTCTTTGACACCGTCCAGAAGCTGCAGGCAAGAAAGACGCCCTCGCCTGGCGGCAATCCGTCGCGCGCCTTTTCCGAGTCATATCGCTCCACCAGCTGGTGTGGCATCAACTCGCGCTCGATCGCCCGCACGGTCGCCTTCACGCGCCGGTCGCTGCCCGACAGGAATCCGACGGCCGGCATCAGCAGCAGAGCCGCATCGAGTTGATCTGACCCATACTCTTGCACAAAGCAGTTCTTCTGTTTCTTAAAAGCATTCAGGCCCAATGGAGCTGTGTATCCGTTTTGATTATGGCGCACGATTCCATGGACCGGCGCCCGGCAACAAAACGCCTGGGCGGCAGACGCCGGCCCCGGTGTCGCATATCTCCGCACACAAGAAGAGATCCAGACAAAGGGCGATATCGCATCTGTCGAATTCACGCTGAGTCGAGGTCAACATCGTTCTTTTGTTCTGACTCATGTCGGCGCTCAAGAGCCGCCGCCGCGGAGGATCAATGTCCAAAAGGCATTCAAGCAAACAGACTTCACGTTGGAATCATTACTCTCGGATGGGTACCACGAGGAGGCTCGATTCTGGCAAAACTGGCTAATTCAGGCCGTTGGGAGCGATGCGCGATGCCTCCAGATCATGTACGGGATGCGCGGCGAACGGCATCTGCCGGAATGCGAACTCCCATGGTTGCAGGGATATCGAAGGTCTCAGCCAGTGCGGATGGGAAATGGAGCCTCGGAACAGATGCAACTGGATGTATACGGTGAAGTGGCGGATGCAATTGTGAGCATGAAGCGGGCAGGAATACACCTGGACGACCGCCTTCTTCATCGACAGCCGCCTCTGCGGATTGAGCCGACATGTAGATCCCGAATACAGCAACATGTTTACCAGCCATTTTGAAAACTCCCTTTTGTTGGGTGCCGGCCGACAACTGCCTACCGGTTCGATGAGGACTATTCCTTCACCGTCAGCTCATTTCTGATTGTCTCTGCGGGGACGGCAGTTGCAGCGTCGCTTAACACCTGCTTCTTCTCATCGTCTGACTTCACCGGGCCTTTCAAAGTCACATGACCGCCGCGGGTGCGAAATGCTTTTCACTTTCATGGATTTCTTCCTTTTCGGATAAAAGGCGGGGCGGGATACGTGAGAATCTCTGCCCTTCGAGAGTTGGATGGGTCGCCCTCCTCTGTTGCTTGGAGGGGCGAACGCCCTGCAAGGAAACATACCAACTCAGCGTCAGAGTTCGCATCCAAGGTTTCAGGGGCACAGCCGCGATTGTTCGGCAACCCTCGCGCTGGGCCTTGCCGCCGCTCAAGCAGGATCATCCTGTTGTTTGCATCTGCAGGTTCGTCGCCAAGTCGCAATGAGGGGCTGGAACTGCGCAAACAGTGGCCGAAAGAGTTCGATAGAGCCAGGCCATCCCAGCATCCGATCAATGCCCGCAAAGGGCCATTGTAGTTAGCGGGAGACCGCGTTGCTCTATGCGTTGGAGGGTTGAAGCCCGATGCTTCGAAGAGAATACCGGACACAGAGGCGAAAATGAAGATTGCTCAGATAGCTCCCTTGAATGAAAGTGTGCCCCCGCGGCTTTATGGAGGAACAGAGCGTGTGATTTCGTATCTCACGGAGGAACTCGTGAGGCAAGGGCATGAAGTCACGCTCTTTGCAAGCGGGGATTCAATTACTTCCGCACACCTCTCCACAGTTTGCGATCGTGCGCTGCGACTGCGCGAAATGCGATTGCCCGATGTGTTGGCGCGACATATGCTACTGATAGAATCTGCGCTCCAAAGGGCTCGGGAATTCGATGTGATGCACTTTCATCTCGACTATCTCCCTTTTTCGCATATCCGGCGCCAGTCAATCCCCGCGGTCACGACCCTTCATGGTCGCCTCGATATCCCCGATCTCTTTCCGATCTTCCGTGAGTTTAGCGATATGAATCTCATCTCGATTTCGAATGCGCAGAGAATACCCATGCCCTGGGCAGCCTGGATCTCCTCGGTTCACCACGGTCTTCCGGAGAGCTTGCATCGTATGGGCCAAGGGGACGGAGGGTATTTGGCTTTTCTGGGCCGCATTTCGCCGGAAAAAGGGATCGACCGCGCCATTGAAACTGCCAGAACGGTTGGCATGCCGCTTCGGATCGCGGCAAAGATAGATCCGGCGGATCAGGACTTCTACGATCGTTGCGTTCGAAGGCTTTTGAATGAAGGGGACACCCAGTTCATCGGAGAGATAGGAGAACGCCAGAACACCGAGTTTCTCGGCAAGGCGCGAGCACTTTTGTTTCCAATCGATTGGCCTGAGCCGTTTGGGCTTGTCATGATCGAGGCGATGGCCTGCGGAACCCCGGTAATCGCCTTTCGCGGAGGCTCGGTCGAGGAGGTGATTGAAGACGGAGTTACCGGATTCGTGGTGAGCAGCATCGAAGAAATGGTAGAGGCGGTGCGGAACGTTTCGAAGATTCGCCGCAGCGTATGTCGCTCCACGTTCGAAAGACGGTTTAGCGCGCGGCGGATGTGTGATGACTATGTTCGCGCGTATGAGCGCACAATCGAGTGTGCGCGATCCGGAAAGCGAAATAACGGATTCCGCCGACTATCGGAGGGTGCTGGGATTGACTCAATTGCCGGACATAGATAGACGCAGTGACGTCATCGAGGTTGGCCAGCAGTTTTATATCCGGGCCTCGTCCTCCCTCGCCGATGACCGGACCCGAGTGTTGCTGGATGGAGATACGTTTGCTGTCTTCGATCGCAGCGGAGATATCCAGCCCGTGGGATTTGGCCAGCAAGGAATCTTCCATAAAGAGTCCCGCCACCTTTCCCGGCTGGAACTCCTCCTGTGCGGCGTTCGTCCGCTTCTGTTGAGTTCCTCGATTCGTCAAGACAATGTGCTCTTCGCGGTGGACATGACAAATCCGGAGCTAAAGCTTTCTTCCGAAACTGTGCTACCCCGCGGTAGTTTACACATCTATCGACGCAAATTTATGACCGATGGTACCGCGTATGACCGGATCGCGATCCATAACTATGGAGACGCGTCTGCCGAGTTGGAAATGCGCGTAACTTTCAGCGCAGATTTCGCAGATATCTTTGAGGTCCGTGGCGAGAGACGCTTGCGCCATGGCACCATGCTCCCGGAACTGGTGAGCGAAGGCGCGGTAACATTGGTCTATGAAGGCCTGGATGGTGTTAAGCGTCTTACTCGAATCGGGTGTTCGGCCCCATCGTGCGGCAGCCGCTCGGGAGAACTATCGATTCCGATTCACTTGGCAGCCGCAGAGGAAACAGATTTCGTGCTCACGGTGGAGTGCGTGCAGGGTGGTTCCGAGAAGCGTGCGGAACCCTACGATCAGGCATTTCAGCGCTTGAGCCAACGGCGTCTCCATGGCCCCCTGGCAAATGTCCGCATCGAGACATCCAACGATCAGTTCAACAAGTGGCTCAGCCGCTCCAGTTCGGATTTGGCAATGATGACCACAGAGACACCGTTCGGGCCCTATCCCTACGCCGGTGTGCCGTGGTTCAGCACCGTGTTCGGCCGGGATGGCATTATTACTGCACTCGAAACCTTGTGGCTGGCCCCGGCGATTGCGAAGGGTGTGCTGTCGTACCTGGCAGCGACTCAGGCGACGGAGCACGATCCGAGCCGCGATGCCCAACCGGGAAAAATATTGCACGAGACGCGCAAAGGCGAGATGGCGGAGTTGGGTGAGGTTCCGTTCAAGCGCTATTACGGTTCGGTGGATGCCACCCCGCTGTTCCTGGTTCTTGCAGCGGCCTATTACGAGCGCACGGGAGATATTGAGTTCATGCGCGGCATATGGAGCAAGCTGCTGGCAGCGCTCGACTGGATTGATCGATACGGCGACCTGGACGGTGACGGATTTGTGGAGTATGCCCGGCAATCGACAGATGGCCTGGCGCAACAGGGGTGGAAGGACTCCAACGATTCCGTGTTTTACAACGACGGACGTTTGGCCGTGCCGCCCATTGCGCTTTGCGAAGTGCAGGCGTACGTCTACGCCGCTCAGAGGGGCATGGCTATTGTCTCGAAAGACCTTGACGATGCTGCGATGGCCGATCGTTTGAACCGGAAGGCTTCCGAACTCAAGCTGAAGTTCCAATCGAAGTTCTGGTCCGACGAGTTATCCATGTTTGTGCTGGCTCTCGATGGCGAGAAGAGGCAATGTTCAGTTCGAAGCTCCAATGCAGGCCAGTGCTTGTTCTCAGGCATTGCTTCCGAGGCGCAACATCGTGCCGTGAGCGAGGCGCTATTATCTCCTGCATTCTATTCCGGGTGGGGTATCCGAACCATTGTCCCGAATGAAAAGCGATTCAATCCCATGTCCTATCACAATGGGTCAATGTGGCCTCACGACAATGCAGTGATCGCTTGGGGAGCATTGCGGGAGCGGAACAAACAATTGCCCTTGCAAGTGTTCTCGGGATTGCTCGATCTTTCGGGCGAAGTGACGATGCATCGGCTTCCAGAATTGATCTGCGGATTCCATCGCAGGCCAGGCAAAGGGCCCACGCTTTACCCGGTGGCGTGCGCGCCGCAAGCCTGGGCTGCAGGAGCTGTGTTCATGATCCTGCAATCGTGCCTTGGACTCGTAATCTCGGCCCGAGAACACCGCATTTACCTGCACTCTTCAGCCCTCCCGGAATCGCTCAGTCATGTCAAAGTCTTCAATCTGTCGGTCAATGATGCTTCAGTGGATCTTTCGTTCGAGCGCCACCCAGAAGGGGTGAAAGTCCGTCCACTTCGCCAGACTGGCGATGTCGAAGTCGTAGAACTGCAAGGAGCCGCGTCAAAATAGACTGACTACCTATTTCGGCTTTGGCGCGGCAGCCTCATGCACTGGCTGAGAGGGATGCTAGTGCACGTGGGACCACGGAGAGCCATGCTCCGTCCGCGAGGACATTCGTAGAATTGCTCCTTACTTGGGAGAGCGTGTGATGGAACTTGGCGAATGGAGCCAGATAAGTATCTTGACTGTGCAGATCAATCGCCTGCGGCGCTGGTACCGGTGCGGACTGCTATGCATTGGCGACGCGGCGCACGCGATGTCGCCCGCTGGAGGAGTGGGAATCAATCTCGCAATTCAAGATGCGGTGGCCGCAGCAAGGATATTGGCGGGTCCGCTTCAAAAGCGGAATGTTCCTGCGGCAGCGTTGGCCGCGGTTGAAAAGAGGCGTACGTTGCCGACCCGCTTTACACAAGCAATTCAATTAGCCGCTCATCGAGGCATTGTTCGCGTGTTTGAGAACCCGGGGACGATTCGGGCTCCATGGCAGTTGAAGGCGGCCATGCGCATTCCTGGAATTCAGCGAGCGGTGGGATACGCGGTGGGAATCGGTGTGCGACCGGAGCATGTGCGTAACGAACGAGCCGCCGGATCGGTGCGATTGCGCTTGTCGACCGTGATTTTCGCAGGGTTGGGGATTGCGTCCGTTGCCGTTGCTCTTGGCTGGACGATCTGGAAGGCTTTGAAAAACTCCGCAGTGAGTGGCGCGATTCCATCGAAGAGCAGGGCCGCATAAAGATAGAGGTTGCTGTCCGGATTCGAACAGTATCGACCCGCGACGAACAGGTTCTCCGCTGGCCAGCCGCATGGAGCCAATGCTTTTCAGGCAGATAGCGACGTCCAAAGTGGCATGCAAAATGCAAATACCACACAGAGAAAACTGGGCGATGATCCCCCGCGCCCACGAGGAGGTCTACCTTGCTTGCTGACATGAAATATGCTCTGCGGCAACTGCATCGATCGCCTGGTTTTGCCCTGACCGCGATCTTGACCCTTGCGCTGGGCATTGGCGCCACCACGGCAATCTTCACACTGATCCATGCCGTACTGCTGCGATCGCTGCCGATCTACGACCCATCTTCTTTGATGCGCGTCGGCGACAACGAACAGTGCTGCCAGAACGGAGGCCTGCCCGACTATCAAGAACCAATGTATGACTGGTCGCTCTTCTCTTACCGGCAATACGAGCAGTTCCGCGACCACACATCGGGGTTCGTCAGCCTTGCCGCTTTCGAATCCTCCGATCACCAGTTGGCGGTGCGGCCCACCGCCAGCGGCCAACCGGCGCGACCTTGGTATGGCGAATTCGTCTCCGGGAATTCCTTTGCAACGCTTGGCTTGCGTCCGTATGCCGGGCGCCTTCTGCAGCCCAGCGACGACGTGAAAGGAGCCGCGCCGGTTGCTGTCCTCAGCTTTCAGCAATGGGAGCAGGAACTTGGCCGCGACCCCGCCGCCATCGGCTCCAGCCTTACCATCAATGGCCAGCCTGTCACCATAGTCGGCATTGCCCCGCCCGGCTTCTTCAGCGAGCGCCTCAGCCCCACGCCGCCAGCCTTGTGGCTTCCCATTCATCTTCTGCCGGCAATCAGACCCATTGACGCTGATCTCTTGGAGCGCGGTGGTCTGGAGTGGCTCAACGTCATTGGCCGCATCGCGCCCGGCGCCACGCCTGCCGCCATCCAGGCACAGATGCAGGTTGAACTGCGGCAATTCCTTGAGAGCCCGTTGGCAGAAATCGTCGGTCCCGAGCGCGCCCTCATTCCGAAACAGTACCTCCGCCTAACTTCCGGGGGTGGTGGGGTACAGCGCATGCAGCAACAGTACAAGGCTGACTTGCGCCTCCTGATGTGGATCGCAAGCTTCGTCCTGCTGATAGCCTGCGCGAATCTGGCCAACCTCATGCTGGCGCGTTCCGTCACGAGCCGTCAGCAGCTCGCGGTGCGCACTGCGCTCGGCGCTTCGCGTGGCCGGCTGGTGCAGCGCGCACTGGTCGAATGCCTCATGCTGGCGATGTTCGGCGGGATGGCCGGCGTGCTGGTCGCATGGGGCGGAGCCAAGCTCATCCTCTATCTCGCCTTCCAGCAAGATCCGATCAGCATCAGTGCCAGCCCGTCGCCCCTTGTTTTTGCGTTTGCGTTCACCGCATCGCTCCTCACCGGCCTCCTGTTTGGCGTTGCGCCCGCATGGCTCGCAGCCCACGCCGATCCAATCGAGGCCCTGCGCGGAGCCAATCGCTCCACTGGGCGTCACACAACCTTCGCGCAGAAAACATTGGTGGTGGCCCAGGCCGCTATCTCGGTCGTGCTGCTCTCCGCCGCCGGGTTCCTCATCCTGAGCCTGCAGAAACTTGAGCACCAGCACTTCGGTTTCGACCCGGCCAACCGTACGATTGTTCAGTTCAATGCGCAATCCGCAGGCCTCCGGCCCGATGAACTCGACAGCGTCTATCGGCGTCTCAGCGCTTCGCTTTCTTCGATTCCCGGGGTCTCGCACGTCGCGTGGTCCGGGTGGAGTCCGATGGACGGCAACAACCGCAGCGAAGATATTTACATCCATGGCCAACCCGCGCCGCCGCCCGGCTCCAACGGGAACCTCGCTTCGTGGGTTCGCATAAGTCCTGACTATTTCGCGACCATCGGAACCAGGTTGCTTGAGGGGCGCGCGTTCTCTGACAGCGATAACCGCACCTCCGCGAATGTCGCGATTGTGGATGAAGCTTTCGTCAAGAAATATCTCCGCGGCCAAAACCCGATCGGGGCTCACTTCGGCGATTGGGACCAGTCGACCGCAGGGTTGTACACCATCGTCGGCGTAGTGGAAGACGCTCAGTATTGGCCACCGAACGATCTGCAGGAATCGGGTCACCCCATGTATTTCCTGCCCGCGTGGCAGTGGCCGCAAGTGCCCGCCTCCACTCAGGAGGCCTCATTGTACGAGGAATTCCTTTCCGCCACGCACTACATGAATTCGCTGGAGTTTGAGACCCGGGGCGCAGAGCCGGAACTTGAAGAGCGCGTACGCACTGCCCTTCAGCAAATCGATTCCAACCTCGTAATCACGCGCTTCCAGAGCTTGAGCCAACAAGTGAATCTAGGCTTCAGCCAGCAGAAACTGATTGTGCAGTTGACCTCCATTTTCGGATTGACAGCACTGGCGTTGGCGGCCATCGGGCTCTATGGTGTCACGGCCTACGCCGTCGCACAGCGGAACCTCGAAATCGGCATTCGCATGGCGCTGGGAGCTGATCGCACCCAGGTGGCGAAGATGGTTCTGCGCGCCGCGTTGCTGCAAGCTGGCGCTGGCCTGCTCATCGGCCTGCCTGCAGCCGTAGCCGCAGGCCGCCTGATGAGAGCCGAACTTTTCGGAGTCGGAGTTTTGAGTCCGCTGGTCCTGGGAACGACGACCTCGCTGCTGGCCGCTGTCGCATTGCTTGGCGCGGCATTGCCTGCTCGGCGAGCAGCGAACGTGGAGCCGATGGAAGCCTTGCGCGGAGAGTGATACTGGTATGGATCCAATCTTGCGCCAGCGCAAAAACAGGGCGGCCGCAGAGGCCCACTGACTGCATGTGCCGGCGTCTGTGATCCTCTGATAACTAAGGAAAGGCCCGTGGCCGGAGCCACAGGCCTCTGCGCTAATCGGCCTTCGACGATTCGGCCTTAGCTTGGCTGTTGACGTGACCATCGGCGTGGCCACGGCCAACAGCATTTTACAGCGATTGGATCGAATCGATGCGATATTGCGGCGTCTGCACCACGACTTGATAGTTGACGCCGTTTGGCGGATTCAGCCACTCGGTGGGCGCGGTTTCGGTACGGCCTCCAATCGCTATTGCAAAAATGCATGATCCAGATCGCCATCCTGATCCATCGCACCCCGGGGCGTTCATCGTTCGCGATCCTATATTTGGCATGTGAGCCACGCCGGTTGAGCGCAATGGCCCGATATCTGCATTCGTTCTATGTTTCCTCTGGGGGATACTTACGCACCTGGTTTGGTCCGCGAACACCGAATCGAACGGCCTGCTTTACTCCACCCTCGGATAGCGAGATCGTAGGTTGTCTTAAGGAGTGACAATGAACGCTTTGATCACAAAGGTAGGGCGCCGGCCAGCTATAGCGATTCCAGAATGACTGTACCCAGGAACCGCAGCGTTCAAGTCGACGCGACCCCAAGGAGCGGCGACCCTACACGATGCAAGATAGGGCACACCTATTCTGGAATCGCTCTAGGGGAGTTGGTAGGGCGTCAATGCTCTAAACGGCTGTTTACTTTCGTTGAGTTTTGGCGCAATTGAACTCGTGGCGTGCGGGATCTTGGATGGCGGAATCCCAAAGCTGCGTGACAATTCATCGCGAGTTTGCGGGGAAATTGTTGCTCATTTTGGGCGAACAAATTCACGCTGTCTCTCCTGCAACCGAGTTGCTTCGCTCGCATAAGGCAGCGGAGCAGGCTCGCTCAGACTTGTCAGGTCGAGCATGGCAATTCCATTGCCGGTTGCGCCGGTGATCGCAACCAGCACGTTATCTTCTCCATCGCTTACCAGGGCGTCATAGTTCTGCGACAAAGCAAATGGCAGCGCGATGCGTGTTCGCAGAGTTCCGATTCTCCCGTCGAAGACATCGATTTCGGCGGTTGATGGTTGAAAGAGGAGGCTTCCATCGGGGCTCAGCTTTACCCCGTAAACATAGGTTATGTTCATCGACTCGTAATCATTGAGCGCCAAGTACGATGCCGCGTTTAAGTCGGTGTCGTAAAGATAGCTGGTTGCTTCGAGGCTAGTCTGGTTGCTTGACAGACTCAGATCATCGTCGCCCGAGCCGATGCCCGGAGCAATTTCCGCATAAGAGACTGTGTCGGTTCCCGTGTCGACACTAAACGTTTCACCGTCATCGTTGAAGAAGACGCGGGCGTTGTCACTGCTGATGGCGTTGCGGTACATGACGTCGTCGGAAGTGCTGGTGGCTTCAACGCCGTAATCGACGAACGTATCTGTCCCGGTGTCGAGTTTGATGAATCCATCGTAGCCCGTGCCGCCATCGGGATATGCAGCAATGTAAACCATTGCGGCGTCGCTGACGGCCACCCCGACCGGATGGGCCACCACCCCGGCGCCGGAAAAGGAACAATGTCCTGCAGAACAATTCACAGGCATGGGAAAGGACTGCGCGGACGTTGGAGCGTCAGGATCGATCAGATAAACTATAGCGTCCCCGGAATCAGACACGGCCAGTTTGCTTCCGTCGGGAGAAATTGCAATGCCCCACAGGCGATGGTTTTGGCCCTTTGGTGCGGCAGGTACCGGAATGGGGTTGAGCCATTGTCCTTCGGTGCGCGAGAAGACGCTATTTGCGCCGCGTCAGTCAAGTAATAAACGTTGCGCTTGGCATCATAGATGCCTTGTGCCAGTGCTGCTCCGGGCAGAGGGTACTTTTGCGCAGCAGGCAAGTAATGCATGGCTCCTGGGTGCTTTGTCGAACCAGACTGGGTTGTGACCTCGATGTCTGCCGAGGAGCCGGCGACGCCGGGAGGTATGGTGTAAGTGACGGATTGGAGATTGAAAGGCGGGCTCATTAAGCCGTAGGCGTTTCCTATGAATTCAGTGACAGTCGCCGGTGTGCCACCCACCGTAATCGTAAATCCGGGAGAGATGGAGCCGGCGTAGGCTGTGCTCCCGAAGCCGTAGCCATACAGAATGCCCATTCCTCCGCCCTTGCTGGTCGAGGCATCCGGCGTGGCCTGGATGATAGTTGGCCCGTAGCTGAATGCCTCGGGCACGATCTGCTCGCCACCGTCCTGCATGAACGTGAAGATGTCGACCGGTCCAGGTGATCC
Organism: uncultured Occallatibacter sp.; assembly: GCA_964560845.1. GTDB lineage: Bacteria > Acidobacteriota > Terriglobia > Terriglobales > Acidobacteriaceae > Telmatobacter. The sequence continues at coordinate 65,439 of CAZLMY010000008.1, forward strand.
GGCAGGGGTGGTGGCGTTGAAATATCCGTTAGAACCCATACTGAGGATGGTTGCAGGATTTGACCCGAAGTAAGCCACTACCGGAGTGCTGGACGCTGCGTAGCTGGAGCTGTCCCATTGCACTGATGTGCCACCAGAAACCGGACCCGTTGCGGGCGTAACGTAGGAATTCAAAAACGTTGAGCCGACTGGACCGGTTTGCAAGGCTGAGGTATCGATGAAGCCCACGCCTTCTTCCATCGGGCCGGCGATCAACCCAGTCCCATCCATCGCCTGCATCTCGGGTCCGTAGAGCGCGCCCACGACGGAGCCCCCAGAGAGTGGTTCAACAGTCAGGTTGGGGGTCCAGCCTACGAGTTTTCCTGAGGCGATGTTGTAGGCATAAACGACTCCACTTGAGTACATATGCAGCGTTGTCGAGTCCGGGCTCACCAGCATTGAGGCGTCAGAAGCTGTTTCGCCGAGCAGGAAAGGTCATTTGTCCGAGTCGATAAACCGTCCGCCATGGGCGTTTGTCGGTCTCGATCTCTGCCATGGATGGCGAAGAAGATAACCTTGCCGTCTTGATAGGGAACTACCTGCTCCTTCATGAGGTGGCAAGCGGAAGATCGGCAAGCGCAAATTGCGCGGCCACGCTTTGCTCGGCCGAGTGAGCCGAGAGTTCGTCAAGTGCGTCGCCGCCGCGCAGCGGGGTTGCCTGGGCCAGGCGCTTTGCGGATCTCCGCGATCTGTCGACTCTTCTATTTGCCTTTCCTAAGGCGCTTCTCAATCTTCGCCAGCGCCGGATTGCACGAAGCAAGATCGTCCGCGACATAATCCGCTCCGGCATCGAGCAGAATCGCCTTGGCACGTGTTAGCCGAACGCTCTTCTCTACATCTGGGAGTTCTTCCCATTCCTTCGCACTGAGTCCAACCAAGTTGCCACTTTTGGTGAGCCCAATGGTCCACATGCCGGCATTCCTGCCCTCTTCCATATCGACAACCGTGTCGCCAATTTTCACGCAGGTTGAAGGAGGGTAAACGCCCAGGAGCTGCACATTCTTCATCAGCATCCACGGCGCAGGACGACCGCCGCCAGCTTCATCCGGGCAAACCGACGCATCGGGCTTGTAACCCTGCTGGGCGGCCTGGGCCTTAACCGGATCGAGCATCTTGCGCGTATACCCAGTGGTGCTTCCGATGCGAATGCCGCGGCTTTGCCAGTCTCTTACGGCTCGAGCGACGCCTGGAATCACTTGAGAATGTTCCGCGATGATGCTCATCTGCAGCGGCCCAAACTCGTCAAAGAGGGAGGCTACATCCGCTTCTCCCGGCTCATGGCCAGTGCTCGCACTCCATCTGGCGCGAATGTCGGGCAGCGCAAGAATTGCCTGGATGTGATCCCGTTTGAGCAATCCCATATCGCGGCGGGCGTCGCCGGTGGAGAGCTCGATTCCATGCTTGGCAAACAGAGTCTGAAGCGCCAGTACGGGCGCCATCGATCCATAATCCACCGTGGTGCCGGCCCAGTCCAACAGGATGGCGCGAATGCGGAGTGGTATTGTCATGCGCGACCCGCCATGGCTGAGAACACGCGAAGCAGACAAGTTCTGGAAAGTGAATTCATAGATGAAGTCTACGTTGGAATTCGAGTGAATCCTGCTGCTGAACGGTTAGCTCAGACAGGCTGATCGGTTTGGAGGCGCGCGCCAAATGCGGAGATGCCGCCGGCTATGAGAGCAAAGCACACAAAACAATCGAAGAGCTTGGTCCATCCGAATTGCGACACGACGATGGTGACGAGAAAAGGCGAGAGGGTCTGACCGATGGATCCGATGCCGTTCACCAACCCGGCGGCACGCCCCTGCAATTCGTCTCGAACCGCATCCAGAACGACCATGCCGGATATCAGCAGGTCGGCGCCATAAATGAGGATGCCCATGCAGGAGATGGAAACTGCGGTGCCAAACCATCCGCTGCCGGCGAGTACAGGATGCAGAAGACAGATGAATGCCAGCGCGAAGAGCATGCCCGCGCCGAATGTCATGCGCCGCTCGCCGAACCACCGTTGAATGGCGTATGCCGCGCACAGCGGACCGACGAATCCCAGCAACTCAAAGTAGGAAGCGAAATGTTCGGCGGAATGCTGGCTGTAACCGAGGCTCGATGTGAGGTAAAGAGGCAACCAGAACAGCAGCGTATAGCGAGTCATCTTCAGAAAGAAATAGAGGACAGAAGCGATCTGAATTTTTCGGTTGGCGAGAATCTCGATCCACGCCTGACGTTGCGTCTGCTGAGTCCGTGAACAGGAGAGCGCAGCGTCGAGAACTGGACTCTGTGGCAAATGCGCCGTTCCGATATAGAAGAAGAATGCTGCGCCCAATAAGACGGCAGAGGAAACCAGGAACGCGGGATGGAAGCCGGAGAGCGCGATTACGCGCGTGTGAAACGTCAGCCATGCCGTGAGCGAAGTGGCAAGCACGCCCCCGAGAATGTAGCTGGTGCTCCACCAGCCAAGGACGCGGTCTCGTTCTCCGCGGTGGAACCACTGGCCAATCAGGCGAAGCATGGAAGGCCAGCCAAGACCCTGGCCAAGACCATTGCCCAGAAGCAGCAGCAATTCCAGTGCGGCCAGAGAATGGAAGGCCAGCAATGCAGTACATAGAATTGAAATTGAAGCCCCGGCAAGAGCTGTGCGACGCGCTCCAAAACGGTCAGCCAGCATGCCGCCAGCAAACTGCGCCACCGCGTAGGCGGCCCCGAAACAAAACAGGCTGGCGGCGAGGTGAGACATGCCCGCGCCGGTAGTCGGATTCATGTCTTTTCGGCAGATGTAATATCCCGCATACAGAACCCATGCGGAAAGGAAGATTCGGCTGCGCGCGGCTGCAGGTGAATCGGAAGTCTGTTTCAATGGAGGCCGTTCATCGCGGTATGCATCAGCGGCAACGACTCATGAAAGACCATCGCCTGCGCGCGCGGTGCAATCGGAAAGACAATCTGCGTCACGGTCCCGTCTTGAAATCCGTCGAAGATCTCGTCCGGGAAGGTGCCGGGATTGCACATTGTCTTGATGAGCGTATCGATGGCCTCGTCGTCGGTGCCATCAACATGAATGGACCGCTGTGCGCCATTCTCTATTGTGAGCAGCGCTGCCCGGCCATAAGAACCTGTACCGGCTTTACTTGCGCTGCGGTCGACGATCTGCCTGCCGGCCAATGCAGTATCGATTACCATCCTGCTGCCTTCGGTGGGAAAGTAGCGGTCCGGTCTGGATGGGTCGGAGGTGGATGTTTGGGCGGACCCGGCACTGTTGCCGATCACGATCAGAATGTCGTTGGACCCAACGGGCGAAACCAGCGTTCGAGTGAGCCCAATCTCAGCATGGAACTGACCCGCCAGATTGAGCAAGGGAGCGGCGTTTTCCAGTCGGGTTTCGGGAGCCGATTCCTGTTGTGCGCCGGATCGCGACAGAGGTAGATAGAGCAGGGCATGATGGTCTTGGAAGACGGTTTGCCAGAATGTTGCGAATGGATGTTCCTGCGCGAGTTGCCATCGCATACAAATGATGCAAAGGAAGAGGGCAACAACAGTCGGGAACGCCAACTGCTGAAGCGAGAGCTGCGTAAGCAACTCTGGCGCGGCCTCCGGAACTTGCCGGGCCTCGTGGGGCAGTGGACTGGCCACGACGAGCGGACGACGCAAGTAAAAACGCGGCACATACGATCCCGGGGGGAGCTCGATGGTGTACTCCGAGTCGGCGAGATCTGCGGCATAGTAGGCGGCGAGCCTCTTGCGCACGTCGTTGGCACGCACGCGGACACCTGCATCGGAGCCAGTATCGTACGAGGCTTCGCGGCCCAGCAAGGCAATGCCAATGAGCCGTTCCTTCAGTTCATCTATATTTCCATCGAGCGTGTGCCGAACAATGTGCCGTAGGAACTGGCAGCTCTTTGAGCTGGTGTGGAAGGAGGTACTTTTGCACACGGCCTCGACGGCAGCAAGCAGTTCAACAGCGTATCGACGCAGCGCGTCCGGCGGAATTTCTTCCTTCTGCATCGGTGTCCTAACCAAGTGCTTTCCGTCAGTGTAGCGCCGAGATATTACAAAACGGTGACAGGTACGACCTCAGCGGCCAAACGGTTAGCTTAACGGATAATCGAGCGCCCCTTAACCCGCTGAACGTTTCGCCAGGGCTTCGGCCCTGACATGGTTGTGAGAGTGCACAGAAAGCGCATCTTGAGCCGATCGAATTGCGCGGCAGACAAATGGGCGTGCTCATCCTTACTTACATGACGCCAGGCACGGCTACAATACGCCGAGGAATTTGTCACACCACGTTAACATTGACCGTTGCAATCCCCTGCGCTCTGGATTTGTCGGGCGCGGCAGAGTTGGAGTCTCAATGAGTTTGTCAGCCGGGCAACGCCGGATCTTTGCAATCACCTGGATCGCCTACGCCGGTTTCTATCTTTGCCGCAAAAACCTGAGCGTTGTGTTGCCCCTGCTGCATAGCGTCTCGGGGCTTCGCAGCATCGACTTGGCCAATATCGTCTTTGGTTACAGCTTGCTCTATGCCGTTGGCCAGTTCGGATGCGGGCCTTTGTCAGACCGGATTGGCGCCAAACGCGTTGTCGGCGCAGGGCTTTTGGTGGTTGTGGCCAGCAACCTGTTGATGGGGGCGCATGCGTCATTGCTTTGGCTGCTGGTCTTTGCGTGCCTCAATGGCGCGGGCCAGTCGACAGGATGGTCCGGATTGGTGAAGACCATGGCCATCTGGTTTCGCGGTGACAATCGTGGAATTGCGATGGCATGGTGGAGCACGAACTATGTGCTTGGCGGGTTTCTGGCCACCGCCTTTGCGACATGGGCAGTGGTGCAACCCTGGCTACTGCCGCAGCTCGGATGGCGCAGGGGCTTTCTGTTTCCGGCCATGTTGCTGCTGGCCGTCACAGCATTGTTTCTGCTTTGCGCGAAAGATACGCCGGAGCGCGAAGATCTTCCGGTTGGAATGGCGATCGATCCGGTCGAACTGCGCGCAGACCATACAAGCTGGAGCATTCTGGCTGCCCTGTTGTGCAAGCCGTCGCTGTGGATGATCAGCATGTCCTATTTCTTTCTGGAGCTGTGTCGCTATGCGCTCATGTTCTGGCTTCCGCTCTACATGGTCAGCCGTTTGAAGTACAGCCTGCAGGCATCGGGATATTTGTCGTCGCTCTACGAATTGATCGGCATCGGCGGCGCAGTGCTTGCGGGGTATGTTTCAGACCGCTTCAGCCAATCGCGGCGCGCGCCGGTTTCCGCGATCATGCTGTGCGGATTCGGCGTTGTACTTCTGATGGAACCTGCTTTGGCCAGCTTCGGGCTGGTTGGGACGGCCGTGGCCATCTCCATGGCGGGGGTTTTCTCGTTCGGTCCGGATACCCTGCTCTCCGGCGCGGGCGCTCAGGATATCGGCGAGCCGCGCGCGGCGGCGACCGCCTCTGGGCTTGTGGATGGCATCGGTCATCTGGGGGCGATCTTCTCGCCCTATGTCGTGGTCTTTGTAAGCGAGCATTATGGGTGGGATTGCCTGTTCTTTCTTCTCGCGGGCGCGGCAATATTGGCTGCAGCGGCGTTGATTCCGATTTGGAATCTCAGGCCGTCGATGCAGATAGACAGTCAGATTGAAAAAGAACTCCTGGAGCCCATGGTTTGTGCGGTCGGGGAATGAGAGCAGTCCAGGACACTCGATCCCTTGTTGCACTCCGAGTGTCGATTGCCGCCTTCTTCATCGAACATTCACAAAACCGTCCTTTGAAGCGACCCTCCACCATCTTGCGCGCGCAATGTGATTGCAACTTGTTGCCCTGTTAGGGGAATGCAAGCCCCAGACCGCAAGAGGCTCTGACCTGCGGACCTCTTCGAGAGATCGAACAGGGAAAGCACAGACGTTCATTACCGTTAGGTGCCCGTTCATTGATCGATCGTTAATCTTCCTTGAGTTTTCGGTGGCTACCATCGCTTCAAGCTAATCGGCAAATTGTCTGAGCCGCGACAGGGCGCCCCCAACCGCCTCTGAGGAATCCGATCTTCACGAATTCTTGAATGGAGTATTCAATGCGATTTACAACTCGACTTCTACTTCTGGCCACTGCGACCTTTCTCTCTGTTCCACTCTTCGCGCAAAACGCCAGCGTTACCGGCGAAGTTTTCGATCCTCAACACGCGGGCATCAAGGGCTCGACGGTGACCCTGACCAACATCGGAACCCAAGTCAAGGTGGAGACCCGAACCGATGGAAGAGGCGACTTCATCTTGCCTCCCGTTGTGCCGGGCCACTACGAAATCAAAGCACAGGCGCAGGGCTTCGCGCCGACGCTGGTTACCGGGATTACGCTCGAAGTGGGCGAATCCAAAGTCTTCAACCTGGTGTTGCAAGTTGGCGCCGTGGCCGAAACAATCCAGGTAAACGATACCCCGCCGGAGTTGGCGACGGATCGCGCCGATCGCAGCATCATGATCGAACCCGCATTCGTCGAGAGCAT
>CAZLMY010000009.1:0-68661 GCA_964560845.1 uncultured Occallatibacter sp.
CACCTCCTGTTGTGGGCTAGTGAGGATTCTCCGCGCCTTTCTGCCTTGGCGTCGCGCATGATTGCGGATTCCGAGAACGAACTTCTCTTCAGTGTTGCAAGCATCTGGGAGATCTCAATCAAACACGCCAAGGGGTTGGAGAGCTTCCATGCTCGTCCTGGTACGGTTTGGGAGGGCCTGCTGGAGAACGGCTATTCTGAACTGGCCGTGCTTGGAAAACATGCCGTTGCATCCGCCAACCTCCCGCCCATCCACAAAGATCCCTTCGACCGTATCCTGATTGCTCAGGCCATGGTCGAAGGGATCCTATTGTTGACTGGGGACTCGGTCATTGCTCAATATCCTGGACCGATCCGCAAGGTCTGAGGCTCGCTTTTACTGCACAGTTGCCTTGGCGCAGAACTGATCGAAGGCCCGCACCAGCTCGCCGGCAATCTGCTGGGCTGTAGCTTGCTCGATGACATGCCGCTGCATCAGGTAGACCAGCTTGCCGTCGCGCAGAAGTGCCACTGCGGGCGAGCTGGGAGGATTGCCCTCGAAGTAGCTGCGGGCTCGGTCTGTCGCTTCCCGGTCCTGGCCGGCAAACACCGTGATCCGGTGGTCCGGCAGGCTGGCGGAGTTGGTTAGAGCCAGGCGCACACCGGGACGCATCTTGCCCGCTGCGCAGCCGCAAATGGAGTTGACTACCAACAAGGTTGTGCCTGGCTGCGCGAGCGCAGCATCGACATCTTCAGGGGTGCGCGTTTCCGCGATCCCAGCGCGGACAAGTTCCTCGCGCATGGGAACGACCATCAGTTCTGGATACATATTTTCCTCCGGCAGGGAAGTTGCCTGCACTGATTCTATGCCAAACCCGGTAGTGTAGCCTTGAAGCGATGCTCCTTGAAGAAAACAAGCCGCTTGCGCCCTTCACAACCTTTGGAATCGGCGGGCCTGCCCGCTGGTTTGTCGAAGCGGGCAGCGAAGCCGACGTCGTGGAAGCAGCCAATTGGGCCCGCGATCGTGCGCAACCTCTGTTTGTTCTAGGGGGCGGAAGCAATCTGTTGGTTGCCGATGCCGGATTCCAGGGCTTGATGCTGCATATTGGATTAAGCGGGATCGCCGCCGATTCGAAACATTCCGGCCAGCGGATTTATCAGGTAGCGGCGGGTGAGGACTGGGAACGCTTCGTGCAGCGGGCGGTTGAGGACTCTTGCGCCGGGGTCGAATGCCTGGCGGGCATTCCAGGTACCGTAGGCGGTACGCCGGTCCAAAACGTGGGGGCATACGGCCAGGAGGTCGACTCCGCCATCGAGCGGGTACGCGCCTTCGACCTCGAAGAGCGCGCCTTTGTCGAGTTCTTAAACCATGAATGTGGGTTTTCGTATCGGCGCAGTCGGTTCAACACCGTCGACCGTGGCAGATACATTGTGACCCGCGTGGATTATCGGCTGACTCCCGGCGGAGCGCCCACCATTCGCTATGCGGACCTCAAAAAGGCTCTGGCCGCGCGGCAATCGGAGGGAAGCGAACTCAGCCTTGCCGAGGTGGCTGCCGGGGTTCGCGAGATTCGCCAGTCGAAGGGAATGCTCCTGGTCGAAGGAGATCCGGATTGTCGCAGTGCGGGCAGCTTCTTCAAGAATCCTGTGGTCACCGAGGAGCAGTATGCAGAGATCGCCTCCGCCAGTCTGAAGCCGCCTCCCCGGTTTCCGGCCGGGGCTGGTCCCGAACACCTTGGCCTCGTCAAGGTGCCTGCCGCCTGGCTCATTGAACAGGCCGGCTTTTCCAAGGGGCAAGCGCTCGGCAAGGCCGGACTTTCATCGCGGCACACCCTTGCGCTCATCAATCGGGGTGGGGCGACGGCGCATGAGGTCCTCGCTCTCGGCAGCCAGATCACCGAAGCTGTCCATACCCGGTTTCACGTCACCTTGGAGATGGAACCGGTGATGGTAGGGTTTCAGTCGTGAAAACTCGCTCACTTTGAGCACTTTGCCTTGAAAACCCAGTCTTCGCGGCGTTTGCAGCAAACATAAACCGGCCTATGCGCCAGCGCCTCGGTTCGTGCCTTGGCAGAGTTGCCCTCGTGCCTCGGCGCCGTGCCATCATTGCGCCAAAACCTGCCGGCCCCCGACATAGCTTTCCTTGACCACGGTGTGGAGAATCGCAGGAGCGGCGACGGTGAAGAGGTCGCGGTCTACCAGAATGAAATCCGCAAAGTACCCGGGAGCGAGCTTGCCCTTGTGCTTCTCGGCAAATTCGGCGTAGGCTGAGCCTTGTGTGTATGCAAACAGCGCCTGTCCTCGTGTGATCTTGTTTTCAGGAAAATACGTCTTTGTCCCAGCCTCGTTCATGCGGGTCACGGCCGCGTAGAGCCCTCGAAACGGCGTGATGGGCTCGACTGGATAGTCGGTGCCAAAGGCCAAAGGGATGCGGAGATCGAGGAAGGCTTTCCAGGCATAGGAATTGGCGGCTCGGCGCGGGCCAAGACGGTTCTCCGCCCAGTTCATGTCCGTGAGCAGGTGATTTGGCTGCATGGATGCGATGACACCGCCAATCTTGAAGTTCAGAAGGTCGACATGGTCCACAACCTGGGCGTGTTCGATGCGGTCCCGGCCACGGAAGTGCATCTCCGGGCAATCTACCTTTTCATCCATCGGTTGAGGTTTCTGTCCGGCTGGCCTACAAAAGAAAGGGCTTTGGCCCGCCCCGTTCGCGTGGCTCAGCGCTTCCAAAGCCATGGCGGTAGCCCGGTCGCCAATGGCATGAAATCCCAATTGGAAGTCCGCCTTCGCCCGTTCCTCGGCCATCTCGTTCAATTGCTTCTGTTCGTATTGCGGCAGGCCGCTGTTGCCGGGATCGTCGGCATAAGGCGCCTTCATTGCGGCGGTACGCGAACCAAGCGACCCGTCCATGAAGCCTTTCAACATCCCGGTATGCAGCATCGGGTCGTTGCCATCGTGATGGGCGCGCATCTGCCTGAGCTTGTCGAGCGGAGCGGAAAACGGCAGCCACTCGCTGATGCGCAGCCTGAGTTTGCCCTCCCGTTCCAGTTGCTCGAAGACCAGGAAATCCTGCCAGTCGCTGAAATCCTGCACGCTGGTGACCCCATGGGCTACCGCATCGGCGATGGCCAATTGATCGCCGCGCAGGCGCTCTTCGTGGCTAGGCGGAGGGATCGCCTTCAAGACCAGCTCCTGTGCCGATTCGCGCAGAATTCCGGTGGGGTTGCCGTTGGCGTCCCGGTCGATTGCGCCGCCCTGGGGCGGAACCGTCTTCCCGGTGACCCCGGCGGCGGCCAATGCTGCCGAGTTGGCGATGGCAATATGTCCGTCGATGCGGGCCAGGAAGGTGGGATGGCTGGCCGTCACCTTGTCCAGGTCGTAGCGGGTTGGCAGCGTCTTCTGTTGCCAAAGCGTATGGTCCCAGTTGCCGCCCGTAAGCCAGTGGCCGGCAGGAGCCGCTCGGGAAAAGGCCTCGATAGTGGCCAGCATCGCGGCAAGAGAAGGTGTCCCGGTCAAATCGACATTGAGTTTGGTGCGCCCCGCGCTCCCCAGGTGGGTGTGGGCATCGTTGAATCCCGGGAAGACATACGTGCCGCTCTTTGCGGTATCGAGGTTGATCTTGCGGGTCTTTGGTCCGGCCAGCCGCAGAATCTCCTCGGATGTCCCGACCGCCAGTATCTTGCCCCCGCCGATTGCCATTGCCTGAACCGTCTGAGGCCGGTCCTCGGCAAACCCCATGCCCGTGTAGATCGCCCCGTCGTAGAAAACGGTGTCCGGAACTTCTCTGATCTGTCCCTGGCGAACCGGCTTGGGCGAAGGCAGTCTGGACAGAGGCGTTTGTGCGCAGCAGACAGAACCAGCGGCGAATGCAAGGACGATGAAGGCGGAAGAGACGCGCATGGGCGGAGTGTAGCAGACAAGTCCTACTGCTCCGCTGCCCAATCCGCCATGGCCAGCATCAGCAGCAAAATCCGCTTCAGACCTGCTTCCCGGTCCTTGGCGGAGTACCACTCGCCCAGTGTATGCGCCGCTCCGCCATCGCCCCCAGCCCCGAGGGATACAGCCGGAACGCCCAGCGAGAGCGGGATGTTGGCGTCCGTGGAGCCGAGCCGAAGTTCGGTCTGGCGGCCAAGATGGCGATCCACCGCACGCAGGGTTTCCAGCAGCGGCGAATCGCCGGGCAGGTGCGCGGCCGGTCGATTGCCGATTTCGGTGATCTTGTAACTGAGTTCCCCACGAATGCGCGATGAGCCGCCCTTGGCCACCGCATTGCAGCGATCGACGGAATCTTCCACAGCCCGGTGCAATGCCACCTCCAGTCGCAGCAACTCCCCCGCGCTCGTGGATCGGAAGTCGATGGAAGCCTGTGCGCTCTCCGGGATCGAATTCACGCTGGTGCCGCCCTGGATTGTGCCCAGGTTGAGCGTAGTGCGGGGTTCCTGGGGCAACTTCGTTTGGGCCACAACAGCCAATGCGAATGCCAGTGCGGCGATGGGGTTTGGCGTGCCGGCGTCGGTAAAGCTGTGTCCTCCGGGCCCGGTGATGGCCACCTGGTAGCGTCGGCTGCCAAGCGCCTGCGTCACCACCGCATCCGCACCCGCGCCGTCCAGCACAATGTGGGCCGCGATACGTCCGGCAAGCGCCTCCTGGTTATAGAAGTGGCGTACGCCCCGCAGGTCGCCTTCACCTTCTTCGCCCACATTGCCAAGGAAGATGAGGGGCGCCGAAAGCTCGAATCTGGACTCGACAAGGGCCTTGGCGACGGCCAGCATCCCAACCACCCCGGCCCCGTTGTCGCAGGAGCCAGGCGCCTCAAGCCGTTCGCCGTCCAGGACGGGATTCAGGATGGTACCCGCGGGAAACACCGTATCCAGGTGCGCCGAGAGCACGATCACTGGCCCGGAGCTTTCTACTGGCAGTTTCGCGGCAGGCAACACACCGGTAACGTTTCCAACTTCGTCGGCGTGAATCTGACTCAAGCCGATTTCCGCAAACCGGGCCGCAATCCATTCCGTGCGGGCCTGTTCGCCGAACGGTGGCCCCGGAATCGTCACCAGTTCGATTTGCCAATCCATGATCGTCTTAGGGTTTCCATGGAGCCACGCAAACGCGGCGTGGAGGGGGCGCAAGGCGGCCAGGGAGGTCACCCGGGAGAATGCCGTTTTGTCGGGAACGATGGGCATGCGGCTGTCTCAGGTTAGCAGGAAGCGTCTGTCCGCCAGCGATCTCTGGACTCGGATACCGGCAAAATCTCGATCGTTTTGGCTACACCGGTTCCACAATTGGTGTACCCGGAACCTACGGCTCTCAAGTAGCCTTTTCCTCAAGAAAGAGCTGCCTTGCACGAGACTACAAAGGGCACAGGAATTGTGGAACCGGTCTAACCTCGTCCTCAACGTACTCAACCGAGTGCAGAAACAGGCCCCGAGCCGGGGCCGTGGGCCCGGCCGCTGCGCGCGCCCGTGCGGCCAGAATCCCGGGAATGGCCTCCGCACTGAGTTGGCCCCGGCCCACATCGAGCATCGTCCCCACCAGGTTGCGCACCATGTGATGCAGAAACCCGCTGCCCCGCACGCGGTACACCCATAGATCGCCGGCGTCGCATTGACCCTCATGCCATGTTGAGCAGAAGACGGTTCGGACCGCTCCCACCGGCGCCACGGCCTGGGCATACGGCAACCGTTCTTCCTGGTCCAGGCCTCTTGAAGAGGCGAGATCGCGGCTGGCCAGGTCGGGATCGGTTGCCGCAAAGCTCAGAAAGTCGTGCTCTCCTTCAAACATCGCTGCAGCCCGTTGCATCCGTTCCAGATCCAGGGGCCAGGGGCAGGCGAGCACATAGCGGGCCAGCACCGGGGGGCAAATCGAGCCCCGAAATACCCGGTATTCGTAGGTCTTCGCCCGTGCCGAATGCCGCGCATGAAAGGTGCTTCGCACTGTTCTCGCTTCATTGACCCGAATGGACCTCGGCAGCGTGCGGTTGAGCGCGCGCTGAAGGTTCTCCGCGGGAATTGGAGCCTGCAAGCCAAAACTGGCCACCTGGGCCAGGGCGTGGACCCCGGCATCGGTGCGCCCCGACCCCTGCGGCAGCGGTGTCTCGCCGGTGATCCGTCCCAAGGCCTTTTGCAGCTCGCCCTGGACGGTCGTCTTGCCCGGCTGCACCTGCCAGCCGTGAAAATCGGTGCCGTCATAGGCCACGGTCAGCTTCCAGGTTTGGAGACCCGCTTCGGAATGGGGCATTTCGGTCATGGCGTTCTTCTCGATTACCAGCCTACCCGAACAAGCCACCGAACCGGGGTGCTGAGTGCCAGTGAGATATACTCAGCTTTCTGCATCGTCTTGCGGCTTGGCCGTCCCACAGCATTGATTTGGAAAACCGTGGAACGAACCGGTGGCCAAGCGCGTATTGAGCAATGAGTGGATGGCTACTGGCCTGGCTTAGAACGATTTCTGCCCTGGCAAATCACAAATTTGCGTCCGGAAGGGCTTTCTGGGCGTCTTGAAGAATGGCACCCCACATGCCTCAGGATTACGTGGAGAGGAACCATGCATTTGAACGGTAAACGTGTGTTTGATCGGCAGCAAGAGGCCACGGGCGGCAATTCGGCCCAGGCGGGGCGCATTCAGTCAGGCAATCGGTTGCGTGCGCTGGCAGTGGTCATGCTTGCATTGACGACTGCAGTGCCCCCAGGGTTTGCTCAACAGGCGGCAACTCCCCAGGCTGGGGCAGGCCAGAAGACACCGGAGAAGGCAACCTCGGAGCTTCCCGCTGCACCAGCCCCGGTGCCAACCGAGCCGCTGAACCTGCGTACGTCGCAGCGTGATTTTTCCAAGCCGGCTGGCCCGCTTGTGGGTAACCCCATCAACATGTATCGGCCTACCACGATTTCCAAGGCCAGTTTTGCCAACTCCGTCCGCCTCACCGACCTGGTGAAGGACGGCAAAATCTATCTGAGCCTTTCCGATGCCATCGCGCTGGCGCTTGAAAACAACTTCGACATCGCCATCGCCCGCTACGATCTGGACATTGCCGATACCGACATCCTTCGGACCAAAACCGGCATGGCGCCCTTGGGTGCTCCCTCCGGCCTGATCACCAACACCTTGGGAGGCTCCGCTTCGACCTTGACGGCGGGCGGCGGACCCGGTGGAACCACCGTTGGTTCAGGTGGCGCAGGTTCCGGCGTAGCAGGATTGACCCTGAGCACGGCCGGCGCGGGTCCCAACCCCGAGGCTCTCGAGCCCTCCGTGACCAGCACCATTCAGTTGGAAAGAGCCGAGTCCCCGCAGACCAGCGCATTCCAGCCACGGGCCTTCCAGAATACCGATTTCTACAACTTCACCTTCAACAAGGGGTTCGTCACCGGGACCAATCTGGCCGTGGGATTCAACAACCAGCGGGTCACTTCTTCCAGCGAGTTCAACATCTATAGCCCGCAATTGGATTCCAATTTCAAGGCCACCTTGACCCAGCACCTGTTGCAGGGCGCCGGCATCTGGGTCAACAAGCGCTTCATGTACCAGGCGCTGAATAACCGGCGCATCACCGACTCCTCCTTCCGCCAGCAGTTGCTTTATACCGTCAACCAGGTGGAGAGCATCTACTGGGGCCTGGTGCAGGCATACGAAGATGTGCAGGCAAAAGAACGTGCGCTTGATCAAAGCTCGAAATTGGTGACGGACTACCAGAAGGAGCTGGAAATCGGCACCGTCGCTCCTCTGGACGTCGTGAATGTTCAATCCAGCAATTCCTCTGACAAGCAGGCCCTGATCAGCTCGCAGAGCGCTCTGAACTACCAGCAGCAGATCATCAAGCAGGCCATCGCGCGCAACCTGAACGATCCCGCTTTGGTGGCCGCTTCCGTTATCCCCACGGATCGTGTCAGTCTGGAACAGATCCCGGAGGAAACACAACCCGTGGAAGCGCTGGTACAGGAAGCCTTCCAACAGCGGCCGGAACTGGAGCAGGCTGTGCTCACGCTCCGCAACGACGAGATCACTCTGAAGGGCGCGCGCAATGCGCTCTTGCCGGTGCTCGACGTTTCCGCATTCTATAGTGGGACCGGCATTGGCGGATCCCAAAGCCCCGATTGCCTTAACCTGTTTCAGGGAACGGTATGCGCTCCCAACCAGTACCCCACCACCAGCTACCCCGGAACTCTGCAAAACATGTTGAATGGCAGCAACCCTGACAAGGGTGTCACCTTCAGCGTGCAAATCCCCATCGGCAACAAGTTTGCGCAGGCACAGCAGGCACGCTCGCTGATGGAATACCGGCAGGCAGAGTTGCGGCTTGAGCAACTCTACACCCAGATCCGGATGCAGGTGGTAAACGCACAGTTCGCCTTGACCAATGACCGGGCGCAGGTCCAAGCCTCCTTGGCAGCCAGGGACTACAACCAGCAGAGCCTGGATGCAGAGAACAAAAAACTCCGCCTTGGTGCTTCAACCACGGCCAATGTGTTGCTGCAGCAACGCAACTTGGCAACGGCTGAGAACAACCTGATTGCCGCCAACGCCGCTTATGCAAAGGATCGTGCCGGCCTTTACCAGACACTTGCGGCGACCCTCCACCATTACGGCATCAACCTGACCGAAGCCGCTTCCGGAGACGTCAAGACCGCTCCAGTGGTTCCGGGCGTCCAGGCAGCTCCGCCCAGCAAGGAACCCTCGACCGCTCCACCGGCATCGCGGTAAGCGAGTCGCAACTTCAACAAAAAGGCAGGCCAGCTTGATTCGAAGCTGGCCTGCCTTTTCGTTTCTATTACCCGGCGTCAAATTAAGCCCACTGTCGCCCTGAGCTAACTGACTCGCGCCGCGAGTTGAACAGGGCTCAAGTCCTTGACCTGCCGCAGGGATCGGCTAACTCGCTAACTCGCTAACTCGCTAACTCCGCGCAGCGGAGGCTAACTTGCTGAATTTTCTTTCCAATAGGCCTCTTGACTCTGCTCCGTCCATGAGAATCGAGGCGCTTTTCAGCCGAGTCGAAAAACCTGCCCTGAGGGACGGCGAAGGGGACCTGCGCTTGCTTTTCGTCCCTCTTGAATCAACCTTCGAAACAGGCTTCTTGGTCAAATTCTTCCTACCGCTCCGCGACCAGATCCAGCAGATTGAAGAACTCGGGAAAGCTGATGTTCGCCGATTCCGAGCCCTGGATCAGAGTGTCTCCCTCGGCACGAAGCGCCGCCACACTGAAGGCCATGGCAATGCGGTGATCCGAGCCTGAATCGATCGTCGCGCCGTGCAGAGTCTGCCCGCCCGGCACGTCGAGGCCGTCTTCGAACTCGGTCACCTCTGCCCCCATGGCCCGCAGATTCTTCACCACCAGCGCAATGCGGTCGGACTCCTTGACGCGCAGTTCCTTGGCGTCCCGGATGCGGATACCGCCACGCGTAAAGGGCGCAATGGCCGCCAATACCGGCAACTCGTCGATCAGCTGCGCGGCAAGCGCTCCGCTGACCTCGGTGGATCCCAACCCTTCCGGCGGCGCGGAAATCTGCACCGTGCCCACCAGTTCGGCGTTCTTCTCTTCGAGATTCAGAACGCTGATCCGTGCACCGAGCGAAGTGAGAACGTCCAGGAGCGTGGCGCGGGTGGGGTTCAGCCCCAGCGAATCCAGCACCAGGCTGGAGCCCGGAAAAAGCGCGGCCGCGCAAAGGAAGAACGCCGCCGAAGAGATATCGCCGGGCACCGGCGCGTCGATGGCGCGGAGCGTCTGTGGGCCTGTGATGGACACCGAATCGATGCTCCGGTTCAGCGTGGCGCCGAAGGCTCGCAGGGCCAGTTCGCTGTGGTCGCGCGTGCGCACAGACTCACGGACGACGGTAGTTCCTGCGGTTTGCAACCCGGCCAGCAGAACGCAGGTCTTTACCTGGGCGCTGGGAACCGGCGTGGTGTAGTCGATGGCCTGGAGTGGCCCGCCCAGAATCGTCAAAGGCGCGTGCCCTTCGGTAAGCGTTAGACGTGCGCCCATGGCTTCAAGAGGCTTGCGAATGCGCTCCATCGGGCGGCGGGACAGGGAAGCGTCGCCGGTAAGCGTAAAACTGCCCTGCTGCGGGGCCAGAAGCCCGGAGATCATGCGCATCGTGGATCCGGAGTTGCCGCAGTCCAGAGGCTGGCTTGCAGGAGTAACGCGCCCGGCGACGCCCCTGACTTCGATCTCTCCCTCTTTGATTCTGCTTACTTTGGCGCCCAGCGCTTCCATGCTGGACAGGGTCGAGGCACAGTCCGCCCCGGTGGAGAAGTTGGTGAAGTGCGAGGTACCTTCGGCGAAGGCGGCCAACATGCCATAGCGATGGCTGATGGACTTGTCGCCGGGAAGGCGCAAGCTCCCAAAAAGATTGTGGGCGGGACGAATGAGGCGTTCTTCAGTCATGGGGTGCAGGAAGGCTCCGTTGAATGGTTGTCCCCTCAAGTCTACCGGAAGAGGGACTGGGGATTCGTACCGCTCGATTTCCAGCCACGGAAAACGCATGAACATTGTTTGTGGCTATATGTGTTTCCCCAGCCACTGAAGTTGCAGTCCGGAAACCAAGCCTTCCGGAGGGAAGACACGAGAAGAACTCAGGGGAAGCGGAGCGCGCCCCTGGGATGGTGGGTATGCCTCGGCAAAAAGAACAAGCCGCGATCTCTGTCTCCATTGCAGAGAATTGCCTTCGATGCGCGCATGATAGAGACATCGAACGCCGTTTTGAGAACAACAATGGCCGGAAAACGCACAGGACTTTGGTGCACAGACCTGTCCCCCCCCTCCATTTCGCCCTATGAAGCAGAAAACAAACGGGTTAGTCCGCTTATGGCTGCAATGTAGTGTTGAAAACAAAGGACTTACGTCTGTTGATGGATTTTTGGGGTACTCTGATCGGCACTTTCGGCCGTGGCTCCCGTTCTCGCTCCGCTGTGCATGGGATATGGATTCAATCGCTACCAGCCCAGCAAGGTCAGCAACTCTGCGAAAGCCCGTCCACGGTGGCTCAGCTTGTGTTTCGTCTCCAAATCCAGCTCCGCCATGGTGCGATCCAGTTCCGGCAGGTAAAACAGCGGATCGTAACCGAAACCGCCGGTCCCTCGTGGCGCTTCCAGAATGTCGCCTTCAACCGCACCCTGCGCCGTAAAAATGGCTCGCCCATCGCGCGCAGCCACCAAAACACACCGATACCGGGCGCTTCTTTGGCCGGCCGGGACCTTTCCCATGCGCTGTAACAGCACAATGTTGTTCCACACATCGGTATTGTCGTTGGCGTCCGGCGAGTCGGTCAGGCCCGTGTCGGCGGCAAAACGTGCCGAGCGCACGCCCGGTGCTCCCCCGAGTGCGTCGACCTCCAGACCGGAGTCGTCGGCCAGCACCAACTCGCCAGGCGCAAAGCGGGAGTAGTAGACAGCCTTCAACGTGGCATTGGCGGCGAATGTGGTGCCGTCCTCCTCCGGAGCAGGAATCGTGGCGAGTGCGGGCAGAGGATCGATGCTTAGGGCATGGGCTTCGGCCGCGGTACGAAAGTCGCGGAGCTTGCCTTGGCTAGTGGTGGCAACGAAAAGGCGATGGGCCATAACGAAAGTGTATCTGCACAGACAGCTTCCGAAAACTCCGCCCGGTTCTGCCGCACCCGTCCTTCGTTCCAAATCGTCGTTTGCGCGTTCAATCGGGCTGCAGCGGGACGTTCTCGGGTCTCTTCCATTGGAATTCCCGGAGTTTCCCCCACCCATCGTCCCGCTAAGGCGATTGGGTGGGGCCCTGAGCTTTGTGCCACAGCGACACCCGGTCCTGGTTAAACTGCGGGTCGCGGATTCACCTGTCTCGTCGTGATTACCAGCTTTGCCGGAGTCAGTTCCGGTCCATCCCAGCCCTCCTTGACGGCTTCGATCTGGATTTCTCCGGAGTGCTTGCCTGCCTGCACAATGACTTGTGCCAACCCATTGAAAAGCGACCGCTTGGGTTCCTTGTCGCTCTGCTGGCAGTTGGGGTCTCCATTGCCCACACCGATCAAAGCGCCGGCTCCAGACACCTTGAATCCGATGAGATTCCATGCGGTTGGCACCGCACGCCCTTCCTTGTCGAGCGCCTCCACCTTCAGAATTGCCACATCCTCGCCATCTGCATCGATCTCGGTGCGGTCCGCCGTCAGCCGGATCGCTACAGTTGGCCCGGTGGTCTCGCGCTTCTCGGTGAGCACAACCTGGCCCCCCTTGGAACCGCGCGCCTCAATCGCGCCCGCCTCATACTTCACCTTCCACTCCACATGCCCCAGGTGCGCCACCTTCTGGCTTCCCTGGCTCTTGCCGTTTACGAACAACTCGACCTCATCCAGATTCGAGTGCACCCAGACCGGGATGATCTCGCCTTCCTTCCCCTCAAAGTTCCAGTGCGGGAACAGATGCAGCACTGGGTCCTTGCCCCACCACGCCTTGTAGTAGAAGAAGGTGTCCTTGGGGAATCCGCACGTGTCGATGATCCCGAACTGCGAGTTGATTGAGGGCCAACCGTAGGGCGTTGGTTCCCCGCGATAGTCGAACCCGGTCCACGCAAACCCGCCGGCCTCCCACGCGCGGGTCCCATAGAACTTCCACCACTCCTCGGCCGTCTCGCCCCACCCCGGTTGATTGGTGTCGTAGGCACTCAGCGTGTTGCGCAGCGGGTCAGTGGAGTAGACCCCGCGCGTCGAGATCGCGCTGGCGGTCTCCGAGCCGTAGAGCGGACGCTTCGGATTCTTCTTGTGATAGTCATCCGGGAGCTTCAAGTTGTAGTTGAAGCCGATGATGTCGAACGCCTCGGAGACGCCCTTCTCGTTGCTGCCATTCACCGCCGCAGAGACCACCCGGGTGGGGTCCAGTTCATGGCAAAGCCGAACCATCGTGCCGGCGATCTTCGCGCCCTCCTCGGCCTCTTCGTTCTGCAATTCCCATTCTTCGTTGCCCACCGACCACAGGATGATCGACGGAGAATTGCGATAACGCTTGATCATCGCCTCCAACTGCGCCAGACCTTCCGGGCTGGAACTCATTTGCCTGGTCTCGCACATCATCATCACACCCATGCGATCGCACGCCGCCACCCACTCGGGTGTCGGCATATTGTGCGAGGTGCGGACCGCGTTGCAGCCCATCTCGCGTAACACGCCAAGGCGGAACGCTTGCAGCCGATCCGGCAGCGCAGCGCCCACGCCGGCGTGGTCCTGATGGTTGCAGGTGCCCTGAATCTTGATTGAATTCCCGTTCAGGAAGAATCCCTTATCGGCATCGAACACGGCGGTGCGCACACCGAAGGTCACCCGTTCGGCATCGCTTGCCTTCCCATTTGCATGAACGGTGATCAGCGCGGAGTAGAGGTTTGGTGCATCGACCGACCACAGGGCCGGATTGGCCAGTTTTGCTGTCGCCTTGAAAGCCGCAGTGCCGTCCACAGCGATGGTTTGGCCGGGCGCTTCAGCCGTTGCCACAACAGCGCCGCCAGCATCGAAGATCTTCCAGCTGACAGTGGCAGCCTCCGGCTTGCTTCCCTGATTCTCGACCACCGTATCGAGAGATAACGTCGCGGAGGTGCCGCTGAGCGCGGTACGCACCGTGCTGTCCCACTTGCCCAGGTGCAAAGCGTCGGTCTTCGTGAGCCAAACATGGCGATAGATCCCGGCGCCTTCATAGAACCAGCCGTCGCCAAAACTGGCATCGACACGGGCCACGATGTAATTCTTCTGGCCGTATTTCAAGAAATCGGTAAGATCGAATCCAAAAGGGGCGTAGCCGTTCTCGTTGCGCCCGATAAAGCAGCCATTCACAAAAATCAGCACGCTGCGAAAGGCGCCGTCGAATCCGATGCTGATGCGCCGGCCCAGGTCGCTGGCGGGAATGTCGAACGACCGGCGATACCACCCGACGCTCGTTTCCGGATAGCGCCGTCCGACTGGCTTGTAGCCGTGCGAACTCTGGACGTCGTCGTGCACAAAGGGCAACTCCACCGCCCAATCGTGAGGCAGGTTCAGCGTGCGCCACTTCGAGTCGTCGAACTTGGCCTTGGCAAAGTCGAATTCGCCGGTCTTGGCGAAATCGCCTTGGCCATTTCCGAAGCCCAGATCGCGCGCAGGATCGGTGCCGTGGCCAAACTGGAATCTCCAGTCGAAGTCAAAAAGCAGTTGCTCCCGTGGCGCCTCGGCAACACCCGACAACGGATCGCCTCCGAGCAGGGCCGCGGTGCGCCCCCAGGCCGAACGAGACACGATCGATGAAGCAGAAAGAGCCAGACCGGAAAAGAGCAGGTTTCTACGAGAGATGCCAGGCATGGAAGTCCTCTTCAGGATGAAGTCTCTCCGTCGTCCCTCGAAGAGACAGGAGAGCAAGCCGGAACTATAAACCCTCCGAGGGACAAAAGTAAACGGTTACAGTTCGCTGATGCCTCCACTTTCTCCCTTCAACCAGCCTTGCCTCAACGCTTCCGCCCTTCCCCCCGCGAACTGTGTTAAATTCAAGAAGACATACACCCCGCTGGAGAGATGGCCGAGTGGTTTAAGGCGCACGCTTGGAAAGCGTGTGTACTCGAAAGGGTACCCAGGGTTCGAATCCCTGTCTCTCCGCCACGATCTTACCTAAATTGCTGAATCTTAAGCCGAATACACGAACATAGATGAATTGAATCGATTTTCAGATCTTGTAGTGCCCCCCATCTAACCGATTTGGCGCAGCGTTCGCCGCCTCTTCGCCTGTTCTGAACCGATCGCCGGCAAGGTCGACTCGGTTCCAGGCCTATCGGTCCCTGCGGCAGACTTGAACACCCCTCAACCAGGAAGACAACGTACACGATCGTCCAGTTACCGAGCGCAGCGCCGGTTTCGCCGATCGGAAACCCTACGGACCGCATCGTCCTCATACCGGCTGCCAATTCCAGAAGGGACTTGGAATGCTGGCCTCGAAGCTTCTCATTCAAAGAGCGTTGCCTTGATTCGCTCGGACGATCACAGCCTCTTCAAGGCATGGCATGTTAGACTTCGCCATTCACCGAAGTAGAAGACCATCTTGATACCTACATCCGTATGCGGGCGCCAGGACGTTTGCTTGCGACGCTATTTGTTTACTTATAAACAAATAGCGATCGAACGAATTACACCCGTTTGTCCGGAGATTCCTGCGATGACTTCCAGTGACTTCTTGGTGCGCTCCTTGACTCCTTCGATTGCCTCCTTTCTCGGATCCGCTTCTGCGCGCCTGCCCGTGAAGTTCACCGCGGCATGCCTTCTGTTGGCCGTGACGCTGGTCGCAGGCGCAACCTCCGCACAAGCGCAGTCGAAGACAGCGACGGCGGCCACCATTGCCGTGACCTCCGGGGGAGCCGCGGTCAGCACCGTAGTATCGGGCACTGTAGTGACTCTGACCGCCTCGGTGAAGGCGGGAGCCACCGCCTTGACCACCGGCCAGGTGAACTTTTGCGACGCCACGGCAGCCCATTGCACCGACATTCATCTGCTGGGCACGGCGCAATTGACCAGCGCAGGCACGGCCACGTTGAAGTTCCGCCCTGGGATCGGCAGCCACAGCTACAAGGCTGTCTTCGTGGGGACCAAGAGCAACGCAGGCAGCGCGTCCAGCGCGTCGGCGCTGACGGTGACCGGAAAGATCTCGACCAATACGGCGATTGCGCAGAGCGGAACGGCGGGCAACTACACGCTGACAGCGACGGTCAGCAGTTCGGGGAATGTCGCGGGTCAGGCCGCACCGACGGGGACGATCTCGTTTCTGAACACCACCAATGGGAACGCAGTGTTGGGAACCGCCGCGCTGGGTGAGGGCACGAGCGGTCTATCCTTTCTGACTTCGCAAAATCCAGCAACGGCTTACGGTCCTGCTTCCATCGCGGTTGGAGATTTCAACGGCGACGGCATTCCCGACATGGCCGTCGCGATCGATAGCTACACCGGTTCGGTGACCATTCTTCTTGGAAAAGGAGACGGGACGTTCACCGCGACTGCGACGAGTCTCTCCACAGGATCTGATCCCCGTCAGATCGCAGCGGTGGATTTCAACGGAGACGGCATCCTGGATCTGGCCACGGCGGATTTCTACGGAAACTCCATTACGATTCTGCTTGGTAATGGGGACGGGACATTCAAGGCACCTGCGACCATTACGAGCGTGGGACAATCTCCCCAATTCCTTGTGGTGGCAGACTTCAACGGGGATGGCATTCCCGACCTAGCTGTCACGAATCAAGCTAGCAAGTTGATTATCCTGCTGGGAAATGGGGATGGAACGTTTACGCCAACTGCAACTAGCCCGGCAACAGGCACTTACGGATCGCTCCCGGTGGCGGTCGGAGATTTCAATGACGACGGCATTCCCGACCTAGCATTGGCCAACGGCAGCAGCTTGATGATTCTTCTCGGAAACGGAGACGGAACCTTTAAGAGCGCGAAGTTGAGCTCGGTGTTGGGTAACGTCCCCAACGGAATCGCAATAGGGGACTTCAACCGCGACGGAATCCTTGATCTAGCTGTGACTGATGACGGCTACACCGGCACGGTGACCATCCTTCTGGGCAAAGGGGACGGGACGTTTACGCCAGCAGCGAACAGCCCGCTTTCCGCTGGCTTCTACCCGCAATCGGTAGCCGTGGGAGACTTCAACGGGGATGGTATCCCTGATTTGGCCGTTGGGAACGACATCGCAGTGGGTACAGTGAGAATCTTTGTCGGCAACGGCGATGGTACGTTCATTGTGCCGCCCAGTAGCCCGGTTTTGGTCGGCAGGCAACCCGTGTCCGCTGTGATTGGGGACTTCAACGGGGACGGCGTCTCCGACGTAGCCATCGCAGACGGCGACGACAGCATGGTGAGCATCCTGCTGGCTCAATCTTCCGAGGCGACTGCGAGCATAAGCAGTGTAGCGCCAGCGGGTGGGGGTGCACAGTTGGTTGAGGCTAGCTATCCCGGAGACAGCAAATATACTTCAAGCACCTCCGGCACCACCTCGCTCATGACATTGGTGGCAGCCCCTGTGATCTTGCCTGCTTCAGGCACCTATACCACGGCGCAAACCATCACGATTACGGATGCGACACCCGGGGCAACCATCTATTACTCTGCCACAGGTGGCTCAACTGCGACCTTTGGGTTTATCCCATATACGGGGCCGATTCCGATGCTTGGGTCCGGAAGTCTGTCTATTCAGGCATATGCGACGGAGACTGGTTCCGTGGATAGTGCGTATACTTCCGTTTCCTATGTGTTGGATTTTCCTGCGGCAGCGACTCCGGTGATCTCGCTTGCTTCGGGACTCTACCCGAGTGCGCAGACCGTGACCATTTCAGACACGACTCCTGGCGCGACCATCTACTACACCACCAATGGAACCTATCCAGGGATCCTCTCCAGCCGTTATTCTGGGCCAATTACCGTCTCCACCTCGGAGATTCTGGTGACGGCAGCCGTTGCTCCGGGATTCGCCTGGAGCGGGTATGCCACGGCGCAGTACGACATTGCGTCGGCGTCAACTTCGTTCATCTACACGATCGCCGGGAGCGACACGACCGGGTACAGCGGTGACGTGGGCCCGGCAACTTACGCGGAAATGAGCGGCGTTTCGAGCGTTGCCGTAGATGGCGCTGGAAATGTCTACGTTCTCGACAGCGCAAATAATAATGTCCGCAAAGTGGCCGTGAGTACAGGGATCATTACGACGATTGCGGGCACTGGAGTTGCCGGTCACACGGGAGACAACGGACCGGCGGCCAGCGCGGAACTGTGGTCGCCGAATTCGATTGCAGCAGATGCGGCCGGCAACGTGTTCATCAGTGAAATGAGCGATTCAGTCGTTCGCCGAATCGACGCAGTGACAGGGACGATTACCACAATTGCCGGCAATCCTACGGGCACAGGCAGTTTGGGCGGGCCAGCGAATCAGTACAGGCTCTCGAGCATCGTCGCGCTTGCCACCGATCCTTCTGGTGACCTCTATATCGCCGCGAATGACGAGGTTCTTAAGGTCGACTCCACCGGCAACATCGCCGGGACTGTGAACTCCAACGCGGGCAACACCTACTTTTCAATTAGCGGGATTGCTGTCGACAGCAGAAAGAATATCTATTTTTCCGATCCCGGCTACAGCGTGGTCCGCAAGATCGATCCCTATGGCAATACAACTATCTTCGCTGGCAGCCTGCAAGGAGGCACCTCAAGCGATGGTGGCCTAGCCACCCGTGCTCACCTCTACTTTCCGAACGGATTGGCAGCCGACGGCGCCGGCAATGTTTATATAGCAGACAACTTTGACTATGCCATCCGGAAAGTGGATACAAACGGAATCATTACCACCATCGCCGGTGTTCTATCCGATCCGTATGTGATCGGTGGGGATGGTAGTCCGGCGACAAACGTGTCCCTTTATCCGCTATACATCGGTGCCGATAGTGTTGGGAATGTCTACTTTGCCGATCAAGCAACGAGCCGGATACGGGAGATTACGGCACCCGCTGCCCCTCCGAGCGCGGCAGCAGCGGCACCAGTATTCAGCCTGGCAGCCGGAACCTACCCCAGTTCTCTGACATTAACCATGACAGACGCCACGCCGGGCGCCGAGATCTATGTGTCGCTGGATGGAAGCGCGCCCAGCACCTCAGGGCAGGGATATCACGGCCCAATCACGATTACCGGCACCGTTACCGTCCAGGCCATTGCACTCGCGCCGGGATATCTGGCCAGTGCTCCTGTCAAAGCGACGTACACCATCACTGCTCCACCAACAGCACTGATCTCCACCGTGGCTGGGAGCGGCAATGGCGGGATGCTGGGCATGGGGGGACCGGCAGCCAGTGCTTGGCTGGGCCGTCCCCAGGCAATTGCGTTCGACCAGTCAGGCAATCTCTACATCGCCGATCAGTCCAACTCCGTGGTGTGGATGGTGGCGTCGGCAACCGGCAATATCTCTGTCGTGGCCGGCACGGGAGTCTCGGGTAACGGCATCGATGGGGGCCTTGCAACAGAAACGGAAATGTATGGCCCTAGCGGATTGGCATTCGACAAGGCGGGCAACCTCTATATCGCGGATGCCTATAACGGACGGATTCGCATGGTCGCGGTGCAGACCGGAATCATTACCACAGTCGCGGGCCCAGGAACTTTCGGCACGCTTGGCGATGGGGGACCAGCAACTGCCGCGTACCTTGGGAATATTGGCGGCTTGGCATTTGACGGTGCAGGAAACCTCTACGTTGCCGGCTATCGCAACAACCGCATTCGCATGATTGCCGCCAAAACCGGGATCATTTCGACTGTAGCCGGTGGAGGAACGGCAGGCACGCTTGGCGACGGCGGCTTGGCGACAGCAGCCTACCTGCAATACCCGGTGGACGTTGCGTTGGACGGTGCAGGCAATCTGTACATCGCAGATGCCGATAGCGCGGACATCCGAAAAGTGGACGCGGTCACTGGAATCATCACCACCATAGCCGGCAACGGAATCTGGGGCAACACAGGAGATGGCGGATTGGCGAGCAAAGCGCAGATCAGTCCACAGCAAGGAATTGCTGTCGATGGCGCGGCCAATGTGTACTTTTCTGACCTGGAGCACAGAACCAGAAAAGTGGACGCCAAAACCGGAATCCTTACCACGGTCGCAGGCGATAGTTATTTCGGCTACGCCGGAGATGGCGGTTCAGCCATGATGGCCGGACTCAACTGGCCGGAGGGCTTGGCGCTCGATGCAGCCGGAAATTTGTACATTGCGGACTCGAGTAACTATGTGGTGCGTAAAGTGACCTTCCCCAGCCCGGCGTCCGCCCCAACATTCAGCCCAGCCGAGGGGACATATGTTGGCAGACAAACGGTAACCATCGCCGACAGCATCCAGGGCGCAACCATCTACTACACCGCGGATGGAAGCACACCCACGACGGCTTCCACCGTCTACGGCGGCGCAGTCTCAGTTCCCGCATCCGAAACACTGCAGGCAATCGCCGTGGCTAGCGGCTACACACAGAGCACCGTGGCCACGGCCGCTTATACAATCAATCTGCCGGTGACGCCGGCCATTACCTGGCCGACTCCGGCCCCAATCACCTATGGCACACCCCTCGGCGCGACGCAACTGAATGCCACAGCATCCGTGCCGGGAACATTCACTTACTCGCCCGCCGCTGGAACCGTCCTCAAAGCCGGCTCGCAGACATTATCGGCGAGTTTCACGCCAACCGACGCGA
This sequence comes from uncultured Occallatibacter sp., assembly GCA_964560845.1. Lineage (GTDB taxonomy): Bacteria > Acidobacteriota > Terriglobia > Terriglobales > Acidobacteriaceae > Telmatobacter. The sequence goes on from CAZLMY010000009.1 coordinate 20,152, forward strand.
TCGACTACTCCACAGCTACTTCGACGGTCACCCTGGTTGTTAGCAAGGCTACCCCGTCGGTTACCTGGCCGACGCCAAGCCCAATCTCTTACGGCACCGCGCTTGGTGCGGCGCAGCTCGATGCCACCTCAACCGTGGCGGGAACCTTCGTCTACGTTCCGGCAGCGGGGACCGTTTTGACCGGAGGGTCTCAAAGCCTCTCTGCAAGCTTCGCTCCAACTGACTCCACTGACTATTCAACTGCCGCGGCAGCGGTGACACTGGTGGTCAATAAAGGAACGCCGTCCGTCACCCTAACCCCATCGTCTGCCAGCATCGCGACAGTGCAGCCCGAGACCGTGACGGTTTCCCTCGGCGGCGCGCCCGGGGGCTCCACTCCGACCGGTTCGGTGAAGCTGACGAGTGGCTCTTATAGTGCACAGCAAACACTCGTGAGCGGCTCGACCGCCTTCAACCTCGCGGCGGGCACCCTGCCTGTGGGTACCGACACACTGGTTGCCACCTACACCCCTGACGCATCGAGCACAGTTTCGTACTTGACCGCAACCCAATCGACCGGAGTCACGGTAACGGCTGCGATTGGAACCCTTCCCGCGACCGTGACCATAACACCGTCGGCGGCAACCATCACCAATGAACAAGCCGAGACCGTCGCTGTCTCGGTCGCGGGAGCCAGCGGCCAATCGATCCCGACCGGTGTCGCGACACTCACCAGTGGCGCCCTCACCGTACAGCAAACGCTCGCCAACGGATCGGCCAGCTTTTCCATTGCCGCCGGAGCATTAAGCAGCGGCAGCAATACCCTCACCGTTAGCTATTCAGGGGATTCTACTTACGCCAGCCAAGTTGCAACGGCATCGGTCGCCGTTTCTCCTGCGTTGATTGTTCCACCCCCTCCAACTTCGGTAGCTCCTGGTTCGAGTACGACAGGGACCGTAACCCTCACAGCCGGCAGCACATACTCGGGCACAATGAACTTGACCTGTTCTTTGACTAACTCTCCCGCCGGCGCTCAAAGTCTGCCAACCTGCACCCTCAATCCCGCCACCGTTACGCTTGTGCCTGGCGGGAGCGGGAGCACGGTCTTGACCGTGAAGACCTCTGCTGCCTCGACTGCTCATTTGGCGCGTCCCATCAGGGAGATGTTGTTTGGCGGCGGAGGAACAGCTCTGGCGATGCTACTGATGTTCGGCATTCCGGCACGCCGCCGCCGTTGGGCGTCGATGCTGACACTGTTGCTGATACTCGCAAGCTGGACAGTGGGATGCGGGGGAGGCTCTACTTCTACTGCGTCCATTACTCCAACAACTCCCGCGACGACAGCGGGCAGCTATACCTTTGTCCTTACCGGAACCGATACCGCCAACACGAAAACCACAACATCGGCAAATGTGACCATTACTGTGCAGTAAGCAATGGTTAGGCAAACTCATCGGTCGCTGTGGCCTCGCACCTGGGGCCGCAACCTCCGGGTCGCCGGACATCCCCGCATTTCAACGCGCGCGGCACAAGCACCGACCCACAAAGGCTTTCTGGAAAGTTTCCCCAGCCTGGTTGCGAACGGCGCCAATCCAGTTCCGGTTCAGTGGCTGTTTCTCAATGCGCCAGCAGATAAACCCCGATGCAAACCAGCACTGCCGCCGTCCAGCGGCGGCGGTCGACATTTTCCTTCAAAAAGAACTTGCCGGCGATCGCGTTGGTCACCAGCGTCAGCGAGGCCGATGCGGGCGCCACCAGGCTCAGGTTCATATGGTTCAGAGCAAACAACAGTGCGAAGAACGCCAGGGCCAGAAAGCTCACTCCTGCAAAGAATAGCGGGCAGGTGATCACGGCGCGAATGGCCCCCTTCATACCGGAGCGGGCGCGGATCTCGTCGAGATCGCCGATGGACTTCATGGCGGCAGCAGTCAGCACTTCTCCGGCGGTGGAACTGAGTACGACGGCCGCGATCATGGCGCAAGCGGCCCAGAAACCGGGTTGTTCGACAGGCGAGGGAATCGTCATTGCGCCACCTCCTCTTCAGCCGCCGGCACAATTTCAGGACGCTCCGTCAACGAAGGTCCCTGTGCCACAAATCCCACGCCAATGGTGATCAGCAGGATTCCCGACCAGCGTTCGAGGGAGATGGGCTCTTGGAGCCAGAAGCGGGAAAGCAGCGCCACGATGACATTGCCGAAAGCGGTGGCCGGCAGCACATAGGTCAGGTCGGCCCAGGATAGCGCGGTAAGATAGCTGGCGAAGAAGCCGATCAAAAGGACAATACCGAAGGCGACCCACGGCGTGAAGACGGCGGCGATCAGGGACCCGGGATGCGCCAGGGATACGGCGGGTAGCCTGGTCATCCCGCGCGAAAGGCAAGTGTCGCCGAGCGGTGCGCAGATGGCGCACAGTGCCAAAATCGAATACTGCCAGACGGAAAGCTTTTCATGAGCCATTTGTGATTGGACGTTCCTTGTCTTGAAACGGATACATGCGTCTTGAAACGGATACAAGTCGAGGGCGGCGCAATGGCGCCGCCCTCGAAGTTGCAGACAGGTTGAAGACTATGCGCCTGCGTTCACCGGTGCCGGCGGATCTGCCTGATGGCTGCGCACAGCTTTGACCATCTTGTTGCGCTGCGAGCGCAACTTCAGGAACGCCTTGGCCTCGACATAAAGCCGGGGCACGTCCCGATTCACGATCGCCTTCCAGATGACGCGGAAGGCGGCCTTGGGCCGGAAGTAGTACTCGTCGTAGAAGCGATGCACCATTTCCATGACGTAGTCTGTGGGCAGACCGGGATATTCGATGTGCGCCATCTGATGGCCGCCGTCGTCGCTCATCGACTGCGTGTTCACAATGAAGCCGTTGGCCTTGGCGTAGTCGTAGAACTCGGTGCCGGGAAAGGCATGTGCGATCGACACCTGGATGGTCTCGCAATCCAGGGTCTTGGCAAAGTTGATGGTGTTTCGGATTGACTCCTTGGTCTCGCCGGGCAACCCGAGAATGAAGTCGGCGTGGATGGTGAGGCCCAGGTCGTGGCAGTTCTTGGCGAACTCCCGCGCCTTCTCAACCGTCGCGCCCTTCTTGATATTCTTCAAAATCTGCGGGTCGCCGGACTCGAAGCCCACAATCAACAGACGGCAGCCGGCTTCCTTCATCGCCTTCAAGGTCTCGTAGCTGGTCGTGACGCGCGAGGTGCAACTCCACGTCAGGTTCAGTGGCTTCAGCTTTTGGCAAAGCTCAATGGTGCGCTGGGACTGGATGTTGAAGGTGTCGTCGTCGAAGAAGAATTCCTTGACTTCAGGGAAGTTCTCTTTGGCCCACTTGAGTTCGGCGGCGACGTCGTCCGTGGAGCGCTTGCGCCATGCATGTCCGCTCAACGTCTGAGGCCAAAGGCAGAAGGTGCACTGCGCGGGGCAACCGCGCGTGGAGTAGAGCGCAATATACGGATGCAGCAGGAAGGGCACGTTGTAGCGCGTCACATCCATGTCGCGCTTGTAGATCTTGGTCGCCCAGGGCATGGCGTCCAGATCTTCGATCTGGGGGCGATCGGCATTGTGCAGGATCTTGCCATCGGCCTTGTAGCTGATGCCGAGGATCTCGCTGAGGGGCTTGCCTTGGGCGAACTCCACAACGGAATAATCGAATTCGCGGCGGCAGATGAAGTCCAGGGCGGCACACTCGTTCAGCGCGCGAACCGGGTCGGTGGTCACCGGGGGGCCGACGAAGCAGATCTTCATGGATGGATTGGCCTTGCGGATTGCTTCGGCCAGACGCTGATCGCTTTCCCAGCCTATGGTCGAGGTAAAGAGCACAAGAAACTCGTATTCCTTGCAGATCTCGATGGTCTCTTGGGCTGATACGTGGTGCGGATTCGCGTCGAGAACGCGCGACCCTTCAAGCAGGCCGGCCGGGTAAGTCAGCCACACCGGGTACCAGTAGGACTCAATCTCCCGCGTAGCGGGCCAGCGTGAACTAGCGCCACCGTCGAAGTTTTCGAACGAAGGCGGATTCAGGAAAAGCGTCTTTAAAGGCATAGGCATCCCTTCAATTCTAGCATTGCGGCAGAATTCGGGCTGTCTTGCGCTCCCGATCGGCTATTTTGCGTGCAGCTCGTGCAGCCAGTCTTCCATGTGGCCCAGAGCACGCAACAGGTTCAGACGGGCCTTGCTCAGATCCAGTCCAGCGTCCAGTGCCTCTTGATATTTTTGGCGTTCGTCAATGCGGGCAAGTTGCTCGGCCTTGGGGCTTAGTTGCGCCGGCGCACCTGGGCCCGACCCGGCTCCATTGCCCAATTCCAATTGTGCCAGAACTGTCTTGAGTTGTTCGGCGGCAATTTCCTGTTTTAGACTCGCAACCTCCGCCAAGGCGTCCAGTTCGCGCAGGCTCCCGGTCAGCGAAGCGATTTGGAGGTCGTTTTGTTTCTGGGCCTGTTCGGCTTCCACAGTTGCCCGCAATGCTTCAGTGGACGATTCCTTGGTCTTGAGGGCTCGGCCCAGATCGAAAAGAGGTATCTGAATCGAGAATCCGGAACTGAAGTTATCGGTCGGAATCGGGTTCCTGTAATAGTTGTCGAAGTCATTCAGAATCTTTGTGCTGCGGCTATAAAGCGCATTGAAGCTCAGCTGTGGAATGTACTCGTTCAGGCGATCTCCCCGGGCCACGAACCTTTTGGAAGTGGCAAGCGACTGGGCCGATTGGACGGCAATGGGGACGCGTCTTGCCTCGTCTGCTCCGACCGCAGGGATTTCGGGGATGCTGGCGTGGTCCGGCAACACGGAGCCAACCGGAAGGCCGGTAAGGATGGCGACTTGCTTCGCAAGCGTCGCCGCACGAGTTTCCAGGTGCATCCGCTTCAATTGAAGTTGAGCTGCAGTGAGGCGCGCCTGCAAAAGCTCGCTCAGCGGGTCGACCCCGGCCTCTGCGCGCTCCTGCTCAATGGCCACAAGACGCTCTGCAAACCCTTCCTGTTGGTGCGCGGTGTCCAGTTCCCGGTCCAGCGTGTCGAATTCAATGTAGGCGGATGAGGCATCGAGCGCTGCTTGTTCGCGCGCCTCTTTCAGGTTGAGTTCAGCGGCCTTGAGCCCGGCGTGTGCGGCCCGAATGTACTTGTACTGAGGAAGACTGAAAACCAGCGACTGCGCGGTTCCGCTCAAGATCGACGGCACCCCGCCGGTAAAACCGACCGAGGGCACAAACGGCAGCCCCGATGCCAGTTCCACGCTTGGCACAAATGCATCTTTGGTCTCGGAAAGAGCTGACTGCGCTTTTTGCACATCCAGTTCGGCCAACCGGACGGCGCTTGAGTTGCGCTGAGCTAGGTCCACAACAGTCGCCAGCGAAACCTGCGCCTGCAAAACTCCGGGCGCAGACGCGAACGCCATTCCGATGAGGATGGGCGCCAGCGTTTTCAACGAAATGGGCTTCATGGTCACGAGCAATCTTTCCGTCAATGCCTGGTTTCCTGCAATCTGAGATCCTGGGCGGGCTTGTAGTCATGGGCCAGCGCCAAGGCTGCCGCCCGCTCCTGCTCTGCGCCCGCTGTGTCGCCGCGTTGCTGCTTCAAGCGCGCCAGCCGGACGTGCGCCACAAATGCCGGCCCGTCCTCAACCTTGGAGTTGCTGGCAACGTAGTCCTCCAGCATCTTTTCTGCCAATGCCGATTCCCGATTGGCTGCGATCAACACCGAGGCGCCGTCAAACAGCACAAGTCCGGCATGTGGGTCTCGCGAGGCCGCCATCAGTGCGGAGTGGATGGCCGACTCCATGTCGCTCAAGCGCCCTCGCTGCCGCAGGAAACTGGCCAGTGCAAGCCATTGATAAGCAGGGTGCGCGCTCACCGCAATCGCCTGCTTGAACTGCCGCTCCGCAGTCCCGAAATCCTTCCGCTCCACGGCCATCCGTGCACGCATGTCAAAGGCTCGCGCCGGTTCAACCTGATCCAGTTGGGCCGCCACGGACTCTGCCTTGTCCATGCCCCCGCCCACCACACCGGGTGCCGCGTAATAAAACTCACCCAGGCTTGCTAAAGCCTCGGCGCTGCGCGGATTCAATCGCGCAGCCTCGGCAAACTCCGCTTGCACCCGCTTGCCCAACGAAAATGCGCTCAGAAAGGAGGCCCGGTTGGCTTTCTCGCCCAAAGCGCGGCCAAGCCAAAGATGATAGCTGGAGTTCTGCCCGTCCAATCGGACTGCCTCCTCGCAAAGACTTGCCGCTACGTCCCATTGTTCCAGCGTGAACCGCACACGGCATTCCAGGTTGCGGGCTTCAGCCGATCCCGCATCCGAGGGGCCCAGGCCCTTCAGCAGCCCCAGCGCTCTGTCGGCCTCGCCTGCCTGAAGCGCAGCATTCACTTGGGCCAGAGGCTTGAGCGGGACCTGCAAAGCTCCGGCGGAGGTCGAAATTGCCACCACCGCAGCCAACAGCATGGGAGGCAGCATCCTCACCTCACAACGACCTTGATGGGAATGCCCTCTTGTAGGGGAAGTCCGTTGGTGGTTCCGGTTGCAACCCAGTCTCCCTCTTTCAGTCCGCTAAGAATCGGCGCAAGAGTCAGATTCGGCGTGCCGATCGTCACCGGTGTGCGCACTAAAGTCTCATTGACGACTTTGTAAACAAACGGCTTGCCATTTTCGGAGTGCAAAGCCTCGCGGGGAACGCTCAGCGCATTGGGCTCGCTTGACGTTGTCACCGTCACCGTCACATTGGTATCCGGCAACAGATCGCTGTCCGGACCGTCGATATCCACCAGCACTTCGCCCACGAACCGGGTTCCATAAGTGATGATCGTTACTGGAGTGCGGGCGATGTGCCCGCTCCATTCCCGCCCCGGACGTGCGTCCCACTTGATTTGAATCTTCTGGCCATCGGCCAGCCGCCCGATCTCCGGTTCGTCAAAGTACGCTCGTACTCGCTCGTGGTTCAGGTCGGCCATCTGCAGCAGCAGCTTTCCCTCTTCGGCAAATTCCGTCCGCCCCACGTTGATGCTGTAAACCGTCCCCGCTACCGGGGCATGGATCGAGGTCTGGCTCAACGCTTGCTGCGCTGCCGCAAGGTTCGCTTGCGCATCCGCCAGTCCGGCCCGTGCACGGTCGATCTCGGCCGAGGAATAGCGGCTGTGCGCACTCTCTTCGGATGCATGAAGACCGGCTTCGGCCGACTCCAGCCGCTCCCGCGCTGCGGCCACTTCGCTCAGTGAAGCTGCGCCGGTTGCGTTGAGTTTTGTCAGCGCATCCAGGTCGTGACGCGCCTGATCGCGCTCCATCCGGTTGTGGATCGTGTCCGCCGCCGCTGCTTGACGCTCTGCCTGCGTCCCGTTGTGCGTGGCAGCTTCAACTGCGGCTTGCGCCGCTTTGACCCCGCTCTCGGCCGCCGCTACTCGCGCCCGCGCCTGCACATCGTCCAACTCCATCAGCAGTTCGCCCGGCTTCACCTTGTCCCCGGGCAGCACATACACGCCCTTCACGATGGCCGCCACCGGGCTGTGAAATTCATAGTTGATCACCGGCTCCACCCGGCCGTTGGTACTGACCGTGTTCACCAGTTGTTCGTGACCCACCTGCACTGCGCGCACCGGCAACCGCTCCCGCATGAGGAATCGAGCCGTAAAAAAGACGACGATAATTACAACGCCCGCGCCCAGCCAAGGCCAAAGCCGGCTCATTTGCTTTCGTTCTTCAGCCATTCACCTAACCAGAGTCAGTATATAGGACTCAAAACATAGCCCAAAGAAGCAAAAAAACGTCAGCCGGCAAAACTGGCTCACCCAACAGCCGCCCTTTACAATCGGAGAATGTTGCCTCAACCCCGCTATACCGACGATCATGCAAAGGCCGGCCTCGATTTTGCCTTTCCCGCCATTGAGACCTGGCAGAACCAGTTCCCGGGCTACGAGATCCTCATAGACGATCCGGAATTGACCTCGGTCTGCCCCAAAACCGGCCTCCCCGACTTTGGCGTGCTCACCATCCGGTACATGCCTCGTCAGCGCTGTCTCGAACTCAAGTCGCTGAAAGAGTACCTCTTTTGTTACCGCAATCTGGGAATCTTCCAGGAAAACATCGTCAACCAAGTCCTGGAAGACGTGGTGAAGGCCTGCGACCCGGTCTGGGCGGTGGTGCGCGGCGAATTCCGCCCGCGCGGCGGCATTGGTACTACCGTTCAAGCCCGTTGGCCCCGCCCCACAGAGTAGACAGCTCTTTGCGAGCGCGAGCAGTCGCTGTGCAGCACACCGCTTCATTCCTGGCGGCGCAGCATCTTGATCGAATCACGCTACATATTCCACTCGTACCGTAGCCACATAATGAGCGAATGGCCGGAAGGTAGCGCCGGCCTCCTGGCCGGCTCTAGTGCGGACGTCCCCGTCCGCGCTCGTCCGTGATGAATTACCAATTCATGCGGTCTAACCACTCCTGGTTGGAGAACGACTTTCCGCGTCCATCGCTGCGAAGCTTGAGCTCATTTCTCCATCCCTATTTACCCGAGGCGCATTGACTTGAACGCGATTAGCTTGATCCGAGCTGTCTAGACCCGCATACAGATTCCCGATAATCCGAGAGAGCAAAGTAGAACATCCGTTTCCCATTCGATCTGCCAACATCTTCCTGGACGAAGCTAAATGCGAACTCATGTTATCGGCGGGAACTTGCGTCGACTTAGGGGACATCGGCCCGTCGGAGGCTAGACTGTGACTTCATCTAAGACGATTTGGAATGCGCAGCCGATCGACGGCTTGCGGGATAATAGTTCGGGCGAGCAGAGTCGCCGGACTGTCCAGAGGTCACTCAAGTGTGGAATCCAGCGATGGATCTTGCCGATCGTTGCCGCGGCAGCGCTCACGGCTCTTCCGATCTTCGCAGGGGCGCAAGCCCTCACCTCTTCTGAAGACGCCTACCCCGCTGCACCCGTCACCTCATCGAGACAGATCGACGTTCGCTATGTGCGCCCCACGCAGGCCACCATGGCCGGTAACTACGTCTTCGATGCATTTGGCCCATACCCAATCGCCGGCTCGTTGATCTTGGCAGGCATCAACCAGGAAACCAATTCGCCTCCCGAGTGGAAGCAGGGCACTCTGGGATATGCAAAACGATTTGGATCGGACTTTGGCATTGCGGCTATTGGAACAACCACGCGTTATGGTTTAGCGGAAGCAACAAAAGAAGACACGCTTTACTATCGCTGCGAGTGCAGGGGGATTGGTCCGCGGTTGCGTCATGCCGTTGTGTCCACCTTGACCGCCCGCCGCGGCCCAGACGGCCATCGCGTCTTCTCCCTTCCCGCGCTGGTTGCGCCCTATGCCGGGTCAATGGCCGGAGTTTACGGCTGGTATCCGAGCCGCTTCGGCGCAAAGGACGCCTTTCGCCTCGGCAACTACAGCTTGCTGGAAGACGTTGGCGCCAACATCTCGCTGGAGTTTCTCTATAGCGGGCCTCGCTCTTTCCTCGCCCGGATGCATCTAAACAATTCACATGGCTCGCCGGTCGAAGGACCGAATAAATGAACGACTCTTCGGTCATTCCTGATGCAGCGGGCAGTTCCATCATTCCAAAGCCGCGCGGCGCTCCCAAGCACTCGGCCGTCGGTTCCCTTGAGGATCTGGTGAGAGGTTTTTTCGAGTGGTTTGGCTACCTTGGTATCTTTTCCTGGAGGGTGCTCAAGGCCGGTATCACGCCGCCCTACGAATGGCGCGAGTTCGTGCGGCAACTCGACGAAGTTGGCTCTAAATCCTTCCCGCTGGTGGCATTGGCCGGCTCTGCGATCGGCGTCGTCATTGCTTTGGAAGCACGCTACAGCCTGAGCCGTTTTGGCGCCAAGTCGATGTTCCCTGCAACTCTGGTTTATTCAGTGATCCAGGTGATGGGCCCCATCATCACCGGACTGGTGGTCAGCGGCCGCATCGGAGCAGGTATCGGAGCCGAACTGGCATCCATGAAGGTGACCGAGCAGATCGACGCCATCGAAGCATCCGCAATCAACCCATACAGGTTTCTTGCCGCCACTCGCATTCTCGCCTGCATTCTGATGCTTCCCCTTCTGACTCTTGCCGCCGATGCTTGCGGGCTATTGACGGGTTGGTTTGCCCAGTCGCTGGTCGAGCCGCTCTCCATTCATCAATTCATCGAGAGGGGCTTCAATGGCGCCACCTTCAATGCCTTCTTGCCGCCAACATTCAAGACCGCGGTGTATGGACTCATCATCGGGCTGGTGTCCTGCTTTCAGGGAATGCGCACACAGGGAGGCGCGGCAGGCGTCGGCCGTGCGGCCACAAACTCCGTTGTGCTTGCGTCTCTGTTCGTCATCCTTGCCGATGTTGTGCTGGTGAAACTGATCCTCGTTGTCTTTCCTTAACCCTTGACCGTTAGAGCCTCTATGGGGAACACAAATATGGAAACTTCTTTTGATGACCGGACAATGGAAACCAACCCAGAGAATCCGGGCTACACCTCCGCTGTATCGGTTGACAACGTCTATAAGAGCTTCGGCACATTCAAGGTATTGAACGGCATCGGTCTGGAAGTCGGCAAAGGCGAGACACTCGCCGTGCTTGGTCGAAGCGGCACAGGGAAGAGCGTCCTGCTGCACCTCATCATCGGTCTAGAAGCCCCGGACTCCGGATCGATTCGCATTCTTGACCAGGATATCGCGGGCCTCTCGCTTGACGGGCTGGGAGATATCCGAAAGAAGATGGGCTTCCTCTTTCAACATGCGGCTCTCTACGACTCCCTCACGGTCGCTGAGAACGTGGCGTTTCCACTTGAACATCATCGCCGCGAAATGTCCAAGTCCGAACGTACCGATCGAGTCATGCACTTGTTGGCTGAAGTCGGCATGGAAGACGCTGTAGACAAAATGCCGTCGGATATCTCGGGTGGCATGCAGAAGCGCGTCGGTTTGGCGCGGGCCCTGGCGCTTGGTCCCGAAATCCTGCTTCTCGATGAGCCGACGGCGGGCCTGGATCCCATCAGCTCCGGAGAGATCGACGATCTGATTCTCAAGCTTCAAAGGGAGCACCAGATGGCATCGATCGTTGTCACCCACGATCTGCATAGTGCTCGCACGATTTCCAATCGTCTTGCCCTGTTGGATCGAGGCAAAGTGGTTATCGAAGGAAAGTTCGAAGACCTTCAGCGCAGCGACATCGCGTTCGTGAAGAAGTTTCTGAATTAGTTGCAGGAGGAATCATGTCGAGAATCGCGCGGTTAGGGGCTTTCATCATCGTGACGCTGGCAATTCTGGCCGCTGGGGTCTTCATCATCGGAAGCAAGGCTTATTTGTTTCGTTCCACATACCAGCTAAAGGCCCAGTTCGACAATGTTGCCGGCTTGGCTGCCGGTGCCGACGTGCAAGTGGGCGGCGTGCATAGCGGAACCGTGCATGAAATCGATCTACCTCATAAGCCAGGCGAGCAAGTTACAGTTCTAATGGACCTGGATTCCACCACACACGAGATTATCAAGGCTGACTCGGTGGCCTCGATCGAGACCGAAGGCGTACTGGGAAACCAGTATGTCGCCATCTCGTTTGGTTCTCCCGGTCAGGCGGATGTCAAAAATGGGCAGATCATCGCGAGTGAACCGCCGCTTGAAATGTCCGATCTCTTCAAGAAGGCGAGCGGCATTCTGGACGGAAGTCAGGTGGCGATCCACAATGTAACTTTGGCCACTGACCATCTGAACTCGATAAGCGCAAAGATCGATACGGGGCAGGGAACCGTGGGTGCGCTGGTCAACGATAAACAACTCTATAACAACCTCCAGCAGACCACAGCGACGCTACAGACCACAATAGTCGCAGCGCAGGCCGGAGCGACAGACTTCCAGGAGAACATGGAAGCGTTGAAGCATAATTTTCTTCTAAGCGGATACTTCAAGAAGCGCGGTTACGAGGACTCTAGCGACCTGACGGCAAACAGCATCGGCAAGCTGCCGCAAGGCACGCCGATGAAGGTGTTTACCTTCTCACCCAAGCAACTTTTCGATGCCCACGAGTCGACCAAGCTGAATAACAAGAAGTCTCTCAAGGAGGCGGGTGAATTCCTGACCAGGAATCCATTCGGACTGGTGGTCATTGCTGTCTCGTCTGGGATGGAAGGCGATTCGCAGAAAGACCTGACGATGACCGAGGCCAGGGCCTTGGCAGTGCGCAATTATCTGGTTGAGAATTTTGAATTCGACGACAGCCTGGTCAGGACGCAGGGGCTGGGAAAACAGCCCGGCACTGGCCCTGAAAACGCTGAGGGCTCCATTCAGATTCTGGTCTTCCCGGTCGGAACAGAGGTTCCCGCAGACAAACCGGCACAAAACGGCAACTCGTCCAAAATGGAAGCGCCCCGGCCAGTCCAGGGCGCAGGCGCCGTAGACAGGCGGTAACGCCATCTTCGGTGGGGTGATTCCCCAGCGCGCGGCCTTCGTCGCTGGGGTGGCGGCAGAAGCGTAGCGGCCTTCTGGGAAAGCGTTGCAGAGAGAAAGCAGAGTCCCGTATGGGCGATTCGTATCGTTGCCGGGCAATCGCATGAAGCTGCTTTGAAAGGGCACGGCTTTACAGGCTGCGGAAAAACTCTTCGGGAAGGCCTCGGCGCGTCAGGGCACGACCGGGGCACCGGGGGACCCTCAGGGTCGGGGTCGCGTGCCGCAGCCTGTTTAGCCGTGCCGCAGAGTTGCCAGAAAAACGCCGGGCTTCAGCCCCGGAGGGAAGCGCTGGGGCAATTTCCCCCCGAAACATGGCCTTTTTCTGCAGCCTGTAAAGCCGTGCCCTTTCAATCCACCTATGTAGTCTCAAAATCTTCATGCGATTGCCGATTCGTATTGCCGCCGGGTTGCGTAGAATTACGTTCGATTGGCGCATCATAGAGAAATCGAAGGCCTTTTTGTGAGGGCCTGGGGCCAAGAGGCGGAGAAAACCACCCTCCCCCTATCCTCCCCCTCCCCCTGTTTTGATATATCTCTTAGAAAATAAACAAGTTACATCGAAAACAACCTCTCGCTGCGCCGCGTGGACGCTGAAAACAAAAGACTTACGGACATGGGGTAGGCGGTTTTTTGCGCCCGAGTCGGCACTTTGAGCCTTGAACCGCTGTTCTTTGGTTCCAGCTTTGCCGCGTCTTCCCATCCCGACGGCGTATAAACCTGAAATGGGCACAAGTACGGCAATGGTGATGGATGAATGGCTGCGCGGCGGCGGCCTCGTGGTCACAGCCAGCGAAAGAGCTGCGCGCGCAGTGGCAGCGGCCTATCACCGCGCCCGCAGGGCCGAAGGACTCCTGGCCTGGATCGCTCCCCAAATCCACGACTGGAACAGCTTTGTACGTGCTGCATGGGAGAGCCGGACACAGAGCCCGGACAGTAGCCGGCTGGTACTGAATTCCACCCAGGAACAAGCCCTCTGGGCTGAACTCGCCAGGGAAGGCCGTCATTTGGCCACCATCCTGGAAGGCCCACGGCACCGCCTGGGCGCCCTGGCCATGGATGCCCACGAGCTACTTTGCACGCACGCGCCTCACTACCTTGAAAAGACGGCACGCAGTGCCTGGCAGCAGGATGCCGCTGCTTTCAGCCAGTGGCTCGCCCGCTTTGACGAGGCCTGCGGTGAGGCCAATGCGGTCAGCGCCGCGCGGCTGCCTCTTGAGTTGCTTCCGCTGCTCGAAGCCGACACGGCCGCCCGGTCACCCCTGCTGCTGGCCGGCTTTGACCGGATCTTGCCTGCCCAACGCCGCCTCTTGGATGCCTGGGGCCAGTGGATGGAAGCGGCACGCGGCGAGCCTGCCGCCCAGGGCCGGTTCTACACCGCCGACTCCGCCCAGGCGGAATTGGCCGCCTGCGCTCTGTGGGCGCGCCATCGCCTGGCCGCCGATCCGCTGGCCCGTCTGCTGGTCGTGACCCAGGATGCGCGCGGCAACCGTGGCGAAATCGAGCGCGCCTTCTTGCAACATGTCCCCAATCCCACCGGCGACACGTTCTTCGAGTTTTCGCTGGGAGTGCCGCTCAACAAGGTGGCCCTGGCCCGCGGAGCATTTCTGCTGCTGCGCTGGCTTGGCGGACCGCTCGCCGAGCACGAAGTCGACTTCCTCTTCTTCACAGGCCAAACCGCCGCCATCGCCCAGGAAACCGCAGCCCTGCAGGCACACATGCGCACCCTGCGCCAGCGCGGCCAGCAGCAGCCGGAGTGGTCCGTTGCTGCATTCCTTGGTCAGGGGTCCAACGCACTTCCAGCCTCTTGGGTGGCCCGCATCGTTCAAGCACAACGCCGTTTGGCGGAAGCTGCCCGTGAATCGCAAAGCCCGCTCAACTGGGCAGAACTCGTCCCTCAGTTGCTCGAGGTTGCCGGCTGGCCCGGTTTTCGGCCCCTTTCAAGCGCCGAACACCAGGCCCGTCGCCGCTGGCTGCAGGCCCTGGAGACCGCCGCTTCCTTGGGATTCGATGGTCGCTACGTCGACTGGAAGGATTTTCTCTCCCTGCTGGCGCGAACCTTGGACGAGACCCTCTACGCTCCCGAGTCCCGCGACGCGCCTATCCAAATCGCCGGGCCGGCCGAGTCCGCCGGACTCACCGCCGACGCCATCTGGTTCCTTGGCGCGGACGAGACCGCCTGGCCGCCCAGCGGGCCGACGCATTCCCTGCTGCCTCTCGACGTGCAACGCCAGGCAGAAATGCCGCACGGAACTTCACAATTCGACTGGGACCTGGCGCATGCCGTTTCCATGCGCCTGCTGGCCTCCGCGCCTGAAGTTTGCTTCAGCTACGCCCGTCAGAAGCAAGGCACGGACATTCGTCCCTCGCGCCTGATTGTGCAGCTTGCAGGCCCGCCCCAACCGCTCCCTGCCGATCTCCTTGCGTCTTCGCCGGTCTCGCCGATGACCGCTGTTTTCCAGGATGCGAGCCGCATTCCGTTCGTCCCGGGCAAGGTGGCGGGGGGCGCTGCGGTTCTGACCGCGCAGTCGCAATGTCCCTTCAAGGCCTTTGCCGGCGCGCGTCTGGGGGCCAAGGCCTGGGAGCCGGCCGAAGCCGGACTGACTCCCTCGCAGCGCGGCCAACTGCTTCACGCCGTGATGCATGCCGTGTGGGGCGGTCCGCCCGAGGGCATTCGTACCCAATCCGAGCTGTTGAGTCGAAGGCCCGATCTCCCCCGCCTCGTCCATCGCGTCCTGGAGCGCGAAATCGGCTCAGCCCTGCGCGAACGCATGCCTCGCCGCTACCTTGAACTTGAAGAGCAGCGCCTTACCCGCCTTGTTTCGGAGTGGCTGGATTACGAAGCCACCCGGGCCGCTTTCGAAGTCACCGAAACCGAGGCCGGCCGCACCATCCATCTTGCCGGCCTGACCTTCAACCTGCGCTTGGACCGTATCGATCTGCTCAACGACGACTCGCTGCTGGTGATCGACTACAAAACCGGCGAAGTGCAGCCAAAAACCTGGGACCTGCCTCGTCCAGACGATGTCCAACTGCCGCTTTACGCCGGATTCGCCCTGAACCCCGAAACCGAGCCGCTGGGCGGCCTGGTGTTTGCCAAAGTGCGCGCCGGAGACCAGTGTTTTGCCGGCCGCGTGGGCCAAGCCGTTTCCACCCTCCTGCCCGCCCTCAAGGGCACCAGCCCGCTGGTCAAGAATCCGCTCAGCGCGGAACAGATTATCGATTGGAAGCAATACATCGAACAGTTGGCCCGCGACTTCACCGCCGGTCGAGCCGAGGTCGACCCCCGCGAGGCCCCCAAGACCTGCGCGCGTTGCGGCCTGCAGACCCTGTGCCGCATTCACCAGAACGAGTCCCAATGCGATGTCGAAGTTGGCCTGGACGGCGACGCAGGAGCAGACCATGAATAACCTCGGCCTCAAACCTGCTCCCGCCGACCAGGCCCAACGCGAACGCGCTCTCGATCCCACGCATTCCATTTTGGTGCAGGCTCCCGCCGGGTCGGGCAAGACCGACCTGCTGACTCGCCGCTTTCTGCGCCTGTTGGCCGAGGTCGACGATCCCCGCCAGGTGGTGGCCATCACCTTTACCAACGCCGCCGCCGCCGAAATGCGCCACCGTATCCTGGCCGAATTGGAAAAGTCCTCGGCGCTCGCCGCGCCGCTCGGAGTCGATCCTTTCTCCATGGAATCCCTGGCAGATCGCGCCCTGGCTCGCTCCAATGCTCTCGGCTGGAAGCTGCTGGACCTGCCTGCGCAACTGCGCATCTGCACCATCGATAGTTTCTGCCGCGACTTGGCCCTGCAACAGCCCCTGCTCACCGGCCTGGGCGGCGGCCTTGACATTGCCGAGCAGCCGGAGCAACTTTATCGCCGCGCCGCCCGCCGCTCCCTTGAAGCACTGGATCGCGCCGGCGTGGAACTACGCTCTGCGCTGGAGGCGCTGCTGTTGTGGCGCGACAACAACTGGCAGGAGATGGAAAACCTGCTGGTGCAGATGCTGGGACAGCGCGACCGCTGGATGCACGACTTTTTGCTCAGCCAGAATTCAGATTGGGACGCGTTGCGCCACCGTCTGGAACGCCCCTTCGGGCACGCGGTCCAAACCGCACTTGATGGGCTCGAAGCTTTGCTGGGCCAGGTTCCAGGGGCTTGCGATGAAGCTCATTTGCTGGCGCGCTTTGCCTGCGCGCAGAGCGGTGGCGAGCTGCACCGCGACCTGGCCGAGATGGTCGATTTCCCCTGCGGAC
Source organism: uncultured Occallatibacter sp. (assembly GCA_964560845.1). Taxonomy (GTDB): domain Bacteria; phylum Acidobacteriota; class Terriglobia; order Terriglobales; family Acidobacteriaceae; genus Telmatobacter. The sequence goes on from CAZLMY010000009.1 coordinate 36,789, forward strand.
CGTTCCGCACCAGCGACGCGCTTGAAGAGGCCCGTCAAGCCTTTCTCTGCTTGGCCAAACTGGTGCTGACCGAGGCCGGGACGCTGCGCAAACAGGTCACGGTAGCCAACGGATTTCCTGCCGACCGCAAGCGCGAAAAAGCCCAAATGATCGAGCTGATCGGCAGGCTGCGAGTGGTCGAAGGCCTGGAATCGGCGCTCGCCCAGGTGAGGGACATGCCTCCCGCGCGCTACATCGAAGACGATTGGCAAATTGTGCGCGCCTGTTTCACGCTGCTGCGCCATGCGGCTGGGGAATTGCAGGTGGTGTTTGCCGAGGCCGGTGCGGTGGATTTTATTGAAGTCGCCCAGGTTGCCCAGCGCGTCCTGGAAGGCCCCGACGGCCTTCCCACCGACGCCGCGCTTGCCGTTTCAGAGGGCATTCGCCACCTGCTGGTAGACGAGTTCCAAGACACCAGCCGCCGTCAGCACCGGCTGCTTGCCGGCCTTGTTGCCGCTTGGCCCGAGCGACCCGGCCGCAGCTGCTTTGCCGTGGGCGACCCCATGCAATCCATCTACTTCTTTCGAGACGCCGACGCCGAGCTTTTTTCCCGCGTGCGCTCGATTGGCCTTGAAATTCCACAGGACTTGCCGTTGCCCTTTCATTTCACGCAGCTCAAGGCTAACTTCCGCACGGCACCCGCTCTGGTGGACCGGCTCAACCAGGTTCTCGGTCAGGTGTTTGCCGTCAACGATGGTAGCGGGGTGACCTTCTCGGCCGCCGATCCCGCCCGCGAATCCAGAAACGAATCCACGAACGAACCCAGGAACGAACCCGGTCTACCTTTCGTCCTGCACCTGGACTTTGTCCCGCAAGTCCGTGTCACGGGCACAACCGATCCCGATGCCGACAGCGAAAAAGACACCGCCCGCGCCAGGCAAGTGGAGGAGATCGTATCCCTCATCCAGAGCCACATGAAGCGCGTCGAGCTGGCCCGCGCCCGGGGAGAGAAATACCGTATCGCCGTGCTGGGCCGGGCTCGCAGCGCCCTGACGCCCATCGCACTGGCCCTGCGCGGGGCAGGCATTCCTTTCCGCGCCGTCGATCTCGAATCGCTCTCAGCCCGTCCGGAAGTGCTTGACGCTCTGGCCCTGGCCCGCGCACTTCTCAACCCACAGGATCGCCTGGCATGGCTAGGCGTACTGCGGGCTCCCTGGTGCGCCCTGGCCCTCGACGACTTGCACCTGCTCACAAGTGCGGACCAGCCGGCGCTGCTCGGCCGGCCCATTCCGGAGTTGCTGGCAGAGCGTCTGCCTTTGCTTAGCCCGGTTGGCCAGCGCGCCGCCAGCCGCGTGCTCGATGCTGTCGCCGCATTTCCCGCGTTGCGCAGTACTCACCTTGCGGCGCCCGCCGGCACCTGGCTCCAGCAGATTTGGCTGCGCCTGGGCGGCGCGGCTTGCGTGGATGCCGGGGCTCAAGCAAACATCGACCTTCTGTGGGGCTGCCTTGATCGCCTGCCCGACGGAGTGCTCGATCTGCTTGGACCGGCCCTGAATGCTGCTCTCAAGAAACTCACGGCCCTTCCCGATCCGGTCGCAAGTGCAGAAGCCGGTGTGCAGTTGATGACCATCCATAAATCCAAAGGGCTGGAGTTCGAGGTGGTCCTCGTCCCAGAGCTGCAGGCAGGTGGCGGCCGCTCCAGCGGCAAACTGCTCAGTTGGCTCGAACGCGGCTTGGCTCAACCCGACGACACCGGCGAAATTACCGAGTTCCTGGTCGCTCCGCTGCAACCCAAGGGGGCCGACCGCGGCAAAGCCAAGGAATGGGTCGACCGTGTCTACCGGCAGCGCGAATCCCAGGAAGACAGGCGCATCCTATACGTCGCCGCAACCCGCGCCCGCGAAGAACTGCACTTGTTTGCGCGCCCTGTCTGCAAAGTCGAGAACGACGACACTGTCAGCCTCTCCAAGCCCACCGGCAGCCTGCTCGCCACCGCCTGGCCGGCTCTTTCCAACGAAATCGAAGCCAGGTTCGAGCAGTGGAAGCTGGCTCGCGCAACCACTCCAGCCGACGAGGGGCTGCTCGAATCCCTCGCAGCCAGCGCCAATTTGGTGGTCATGCCTGCACCGGCCAAACCCACCATCCTGCAGCGCCTTCCCGAGGATTTTCAAGCAGGGCAGGAAGCGTTTCCAGATCCACCTGAATCTCTCGGAGCCCCATCCTCCCGCCTTTCCCCTGGCAAGTGGTTGGGAATCCTCAACCTCGACCCCGCGCTGTCGAATTCAACCGATCTCTACACGCGGCACGAAGGAGGACTCCTAACTCGAACCCTGGGCGCCGCGGTCCACGCGCTTCTTGAACAACTCGCCTGCTTGCGCCAGACCCGAGATTGGGAAGCGGCAAGCCTGGCACTCCAGCATCGCGAGTCCGGCACAGCCGCTCAGGTCCGCGCCAACGGCATTCCACCGGCGCAAGCCGCGCAAATCGCCGCTCAGGCAATGCAAATGGCGCTGGCCGCGGCCCACGACCCAATCGGACAGTGGATTCTCTCCCCGCACGCAGAAGCCGCCAGCGAAGCAGGCTGGGCCGGCGTGGTGGAAGGCTCGCTGCGCACAGTGCGCGTGGATCGCGTCTTTCATGCCGGTCTTGAGCCCGGCTCCGAGGGCCGGCAGGCCTGGTGGATCATCGACTATAAGACCGCACACGCCGAATCGCTGTCGCCGGACTCCTTGAAGGAAATGCGGCCTTTCTTCGAGCCCCAGCTTCGTGCTTACGGCCAGATTCTCCGCAACCTGCATGGCCCGGAAACGGTCCTCCACGCCGGGCTCTACTACCCCAGCATGTTCGTCTTGGATTGGTGGGAGCTCTGAAGCGAGTTCCCACCAATTAATCCACCACGAGTTCCGCTTAACGCAGGCCAGTGGTCTGGAAGGGGAGGCCAGTGACGGGCGAGTGGCTAGGGTCGGCGTCGAGGTTAGGTGCAACGCCGGCATCGGGGGCAACGGTCACATTCCAGCCGTCGAAGAACACCTGGCCGTCTTCGCCGTTGAAGTCCTTCACTGCGGCTTCAATGGTGATGGTTCGGGTTTCATTCGGGACCAGCGAGACGTAGTTGTCTGAGTAGTAGACGGGCAGCACGCGATCCTGAGATTTCTGACGGCGCAACTGCATGTGCGTCATTAGGGCGATGTGGCTGCTGGGATTATGGAGCCTCACTGTGAGCAAACGCTTGCCGTCGGCGTCCTTGGTCTCCACCTTCGCATCGATTGTCACCTTGGCCATGCTGTCCAGGTCGGTCAAAACATCCTGATAGCCGGGCTGGGCGCGCCAATAGAAGTTCTGCGAAATCACCTTCCCATCGGCGTCGTGCAATTCCAGTTTCAGAAAGTGGCTGGCATTGAGCGTTGCCGGGAACTCGACCTGCCCCAGGCTCGTAGCGGCCGAAGCCGGCGCGTTCACCTTGACGGCATATTGCGAAGCCACTGAACCATCCAGGTTGTAGATGAAGACCTTGGCCGTAGCGTCGTTGAGCGGCTGTGCCAGGTTGTTGATGACCTGCAGCGCGCCCATGGCCTCGTTGAACTGGATGTGTTGCATTTCCCCGGCCTTCATGACCGCGAAAAGCGACGAATTCGGCTCCAGATCGTGGTGGTAGATCTGCCACACAAAACTGGGCTGCGCCGGGTCGCTCATCCAGGTAATGACGGCCGTGGTGGGGTTGAACATCTTGGCGTTGCGGCCTTCGTACATGGAGCGGAAGGCCTCGTAGTTGGCCAGTTGCGCCTTGCGCACAAAGTCGGCCAGGTTCAGGAACTTGCCGTAACGGGCGGCAATCTGGCCGGGGTACGCGTCGCCGCGCTGTGCGCCTTTGGCCAAATCATGCTCGGCCCAGTCGTCGTTGATGCTCTCCCAGTCGGCCTTCGGCATCATGCCGTGAATGGATTCGAGCGTGGGCACCGAGACCGAGCCGGTTTCCGTCTTAAAGAAGTCGTCGGTCACGCGATAGTACTCGCGCGGCGTCCGCCAGAAATAAGGTCCGCCCGAGCGCACGCCGGCGCCATCGGTGGAACTGGGCTGGTAGCGCCGTGTGGGCTCAAGCTCGGCCATCAGCTTGCGCAACACGTCGTCGATCGCCTTGGGCGGAAAGCCCTCGTTGCGGGCGCACCAGACGGCAATCGAGGGGTGGTTGCGGTAGCGCAGAATCTTCTCGCGCACGTTGGCCGTGTAGGTAACCAGGTCGGTGGGATCGGGGCCCTCGCTGGGGTTGGGCTGGAAGAACTCGTCCCACAGCAGAATGCCGTATTTGTCGCACATTTCGTAGAATTCTTCGCTGGTGCTCTGGCCCACCCAGTTGCGGATCAGGTTCATGTTGGCCAGCGCGTGCATGCGGATCTGGGCTTCTAGCCGCTCGCGGGGAATGCGCTTGAGGGCTTCGTCCAGACCCCAGTCGCCGCCGCGAATGAACACCGGCACTCCGTTGACCGAGATGGTCAGATTCTCAGTGCCGGGCACGCTATAGGCGATCTTGCGCACGCCGAAGCTCACGTCCTGCTGGTCGGAGACGTTCTTGCCGACGGAAAAGCCGAGATGAAGCTTGTAGAGATTCTGCGGGCCGTAACCGTTGGGCCACCATAGCCGGGGATTCGCCACGTGCAGCGCCGGCGTGTTCTTGGCGTCGAAGCTGACTTCCTGAGTGCTGTGCGGGGCTAGTTCCACGGCCTTCTCAAAGGCGATGCCCTCAATGGTGCCTTGCAGAGTGCCCTTGACCGGCTTGTCGCTGACGTTCTCCACCGTGGCCTTCACCCCAATGTCGGTGGAGTCTGTCTTGGGCAGCGGCAGGTCGGTTGTCACCAGCGGGTCCTTCACCAGCACTGGGCCGGTAGCGGAGAGAAACACCTTCTGCCAGATGCCGGTGTCGCGGTCGCGGATGCCGGGAATCCAGTCCCATCCGATGGTGCAGAGAAACGTCGGGCCGTCGATGGCGGTGATGCCGCCATTCTTGCCCAGCCCGTTGCGCAGCGTATGCTCCAGCGGGTTGCCGGGATGCGGCTGCGGCGTCACCAGCACGGCCAGCACGGCGCTCTGGCCGGCCTTCACCTGCGGCGAGATGTCGAAGATGCCGCGGCTGAAGGCTCCGCGCATGGTGCCCACCTGCGCGCCGTTCACCCACACCACAGCGGAGTAGTTGATGCCCTCGAAGTTGAGCCAGATGTGCTGCCCGGCATAGGCCTTGGGAACGTCGATGGTGGTGCGGTACCAGTAGGAGGTGCGGGCCAGGCTCTCGGGAATGAATTCGGGGCGGTTGTTCTCGCCATAAAGAGGCTCGGGATAGACCTTGTTGTTCACCAGTGTGGTCAGCACTGTGCCGGGCACCGTGGCGGTGTACCAGCCATCGGTTTTGAAGCCCGCGGCGGCCACTTCGGCGCCCGGTTGCGGCACCTTGGCTACGTCCTGCAATTGCCAGCCGGAGGCCAGAACCACCGGCTCCGGAAGGGTTGTTTTGGTCGCGGCGGAAGCGGAAACCAAAAGTTGTGATATCGATACCAGAGCGAGTACTGCGAAGCGGCCAAGTCGGATTTGCAAGGGATTCGTTCCTCTGAGATTTTTTGGAAGGGTTGACGGCTCTTTGTGCCGGACTTAGGGATTATAGCCGGTACACGAGGATGCGGAATTGAGGGGCTCCGACGATAATCATTCCATGGAGTTTCAACGTTCATCCGGAGTTCTGCTGCACGTGAGTTCGCTGCCATCTTACGGTGGCATCGGCGACCTGGGACCTGCCGCGCACGATTTCGTGGCTTTTCTGGCTGCGGCCAAGCAGCACGTGTGGCAGGTTCTGCCGCTGTGCCCCACCGGCTACGGCAACTCGCCCTACGCTGGCTCTTCGGCGTTTGCCGGTAATCCGTTCCTCATCAGCCTGGAATATCTTTCCGACTGGGGCTGGATCGACGGTGAAAAGCTCTCCGGCCTTGCCGGGCGCGCCGGGAACGTGGACTTTGAGCAGGTGGAGAAGCAGAAGCTACCCTTACTTTACGAAGCTGCGGGAAATTTTCTCGATCACGGCCCCGTGGAGCCGAAGTTCCTCGACCAATGGGCCCAATTCGAGGAGTTTTGCCGCGCCGAATCCGCCTGGCTGGCCGACTATGCCTGCTTCGCCGAGTTGCGCCGTCAATACAACACCGGCGCCTGGGCAACCTGGCCCGAGCCGGCGCGCCGCCGCCAGCCCCAGGCCCTGGCCAAGCTGGCCGCCAAGAGCGGTCGAGCCTTGCTCCGGGAGCAGGTTCTGCAATTCGCCTTCGATCTGCAGTGGAAGAACCTGCGCGCGGCGGCTGCGGAACACGGCATCAGAATCATGGGCGACGTGGCCATCTTCGTGAACATGGATTCGGCTGACGTGTGGATGCATCCGGACCTCTTCGAGCTCGACGAGGAGCTGCAGCCAATTCGCGTAGCCGGGGTGCCTCCGGATTACTTTTCGCCCACCGGCCAGCGCTGGGGTAACCCGCTTTATCGCTGGGACGTGTTGGCGGCGCAGGGCTTCGACTGGTGGGTGCAGCGCGTTGCCCGCGCCTGCCAGCTCTATGACATCGTCCGGCTCGATCATTTCCGTGGCTTCGAGGCCTACTGGGCCATTCCCGTGGCAGAGGAGACGGCGGTCGAAGGCGAGTGGGTCAAAGCGCCGGGGCTCGAGCTTTTCCGGGCCCTGGAAACGGCATTGGGCCCGCTGCCGCTGGTGGCCGAAGATCTTGGGCTGATCACTCCCGAAGTGGACGCCCTGCGCAAGGAAATGAAGATGCCGGGCATGAAGGTGATACAGTTCGGCTTCGGCGACAAGGGCGCGCACATGCATCTGCCGCATCGCATGACGCCCGATACCGTGGCTTATACCGGAACCCACGACAACGACACAACCAAGGGCTGGTGGCTCTCCGCCGGCGAAGTGGAGTGGCGCGCCGTAGAGGCTCTTGTGGGCCCGGTCGGCGAACAGCCGGTGTGGCCGCTGATCCGCGCCGTCGAGGGCAGCGTAGCCCAGTTGGCGGTGGTTCCTGCGCAAGATCTGCTGCAACTTGGCTCGGAAGCCCGCATGAATACCCCGGCCGTCGCCGCCGGGAACTGGAGCTGGCGCGCTCCGGAAAACTGCTGGACGCCGGAAGTTGCCGAACGTCTGGCAGCCCTGGCCGACGTTACCGACCGCGACGAAGATCCATTGACGCAACCGAAGGAACCCGACACGGATCCGGCATAGGGCCAACTGTCGGAGGTCGGTAATCAAGTCAGAGGCCCGATTTTATGAAGGGCTCAATGAATCGGGGCTCGCAAACGTAACCCAAAGTCTAAAGCGAGGCTTGAATGACGCGACGATTGCTTTGTCTTGTTGTCTCTCTGATGTCCGTTCTCATCGTTGTAAGCGTTCGAAATGCCTCAGCGCAGGCTCCGAATCCGCATCAGAGAATAGCTCGTGCAATTCGACTTATTCGGAGCTCAAGGGGCGCAAACGCGCAGGTAGATGCTGCGCAGGGGTTGCGGAATACTGTGCTCGCAACAGATCCAACCACAGTCGACGATGAAACAGTCCATTCAATTGCATCTCTTCTTGAATTTCGGAACGATGCTATTCGTTATTGGACTGCGGAGGCTTTGGCCCATTTTGGCGTTCGTGCTAAATTCGCCGCGCCGAAACTCCGCGCCATACTCGACGAGCGCGAATGTGCGGTCGCTGAGACTTCATCGGTTTCGATGATTCGAGACACGTTAGAGCGCATTGGAGAGCCTGCGCCCGAACGGAAGTGTGACCACTATATCCTCCCGAAGTAGCGGCCTAAAGCAAACTCCACCTGCATACCTCGCATCGAACGACGAGAGGCAAGGAGAGTCGCGTGGTCAATTCATCGGACGTACTGGTGGAGCGCTTGCTGGCGTGGGGAGTCGACACAATCTTTGGATTGCCGGGCGACGGCATTAACGGCGTTTTCGAAGCTCTTCGCATTCATCAGGACAAGATTCGCTTCATTCATGTGCGGCATGAAGAGTCCGCGGCTTTCATGGCTTGTGCTTATGCCAAGTTCACGGGGCGGCTCGGCGTGTGCATTGCCACCTCGGGTCCGGGCGGCATCCATCTGTTGAACGGCCTCTACGACGCCAAACTGGATCACGCGCCCGTTTTAGCTATCACAGGCTTGCAACACAGCGATTTGATTGGAACCTTTACCCAGCAGGATGTGGCGCTGGACAAGCTTTTCATCGACGTCGCCAACTACAACGAGCGCGTCATGAGCGGAGTGCACATGGAAAGCGTGGCCGACATGGCCATACGCACAGCGCTTGTTACTCGCGGTGTTTCGCATATCACCATTCCAGTCGACGTGCAGACCCAAGAGGTGAAGAAAGGCCGCTCCGAGCGAAATCCAATTCACCACACCTCCGCCGCGGAGGCGTATTCCCAGCACCTGCCGGCACAGGTGGATCTCGAACATGCTGCCGACATCCTCAATCGTGGAGACAAGATCGCAATCCTTGCCGGTCAGGGCGCGCTGAACGCAACCGACGAATTGGAACAAACGGCTCAGATGTTGGGCGCTCCCATTATCAAGGCCCTGCTTGGCAAGGCCGCGGTATCGGACGACAGTCCATATACAACCGGTGGAATTGGTTTGCTGGGCACCGAGCCATCGCAAGACGCGCTCGAAGGCTGTAATACCTTGTTCATGATCGGAACTTCATTTCCGTACATCGAATTCTTGCCGGAGCCGGGTTCAGTCAAGTGCGTCCAGATCGATATCGACCCCCAACGCATCGGACTTCGTCATCCTGCCGACGTTGGACTCGTAGGCGACGCGAAGACATGTCTTCGGGCCTTGTTGCCCCTGTTGAGGCCGCACGACAAGGTGTTTCTCTCCAAGGCGCAAGGGGCCAAGGCCGATTGGCAAGAGCTGGTTGAAGAAATGGGAACCCGCAACGACAAACCCATGAAGCCACAGGTCGTGGGATGGGAGTTGGGCAAACGCATTCCGGCCAACGCCATTGTGACTTCCGATTCAGGAACCATTACGACATGGTGGGCTCGCTTCGTTCCCGCTCTCAGAGGACAAAAGCATAGCTGTTCCGGCAATCTCGCCAGCATGGCCTGCGGCTTGCCCTATGCCATTGCTGCCGCCGTTGCTTATCCCGAGCGGCCGGTGTTCTGCATCATCGGAGACGGCGGGCTCAGCATGCTTCTCGGCGAACTCATCACCATCGCCGCTTACAAATTGAATATCAAAATCGTGGTCATCAAAAACAACGTGCTCGGTCAAATCAAGTGGGAACAGATGGTATTTCTGGGTAATCCGGAGTATGGCTGCGACCTGTTTCCTGCCGACTACGTGACCATCGCTCGCGGTTGCGGCATCGACGCAATTCAGATCGATGACGCCTCGCATTGCGGCGCACAACTCGACGCCCTCGCAAGCCGAACCGATCCCATTTTGATTGAGGCCGTCGTCGACCCATTTACCCCTCCGTTGCCTGCAAAAATCAAAGCATCCCAAGCCATCAAGTTGGCTGAGTCGCTCTTGCGCGGAGAGCCGAATCGGGTGCGCATCGCAATGACCGCCACGCACGACAAGATTCGCGAGATGATCTAGAAGAAAAAATCTGGAAGAAAAAACAAGAAAAGCCAAGACTACTTCAGAAGGACAAGCCGTTGTCGAATGTCATACATTTTCCTCCACGGATCGCGCGCCAGCCGCGCCTTCCATTGAGAAAACTCGCTAACCGGGAAGACCGGACGTTCCAGTGCCTGCAATTCGCTCCACCTGAGTGGCATGGCCACGGGAATGCCGGCACGGGCGCGGGGCGAGAAGGGTGCGATCGACGTAGCTCCCCGCTCGTTGCGAAGGTAGTCCAGATAGATCTTGCCCGTCCGCGCCGACTTGGTCATCCTGGTCAGGAAACGAGACGGCGTGTCCCTCTCCATGGCCAAAACAAAGTCGTGTGCATAGCGCTTGACCTCAGGCCAGGGGTTCTCTGCGCGAATGGGAACCACAACATGCAGCCCCTTGCCGCCGGTTGTCTTCAGGAAACTCTCAAGCCCAGCCGCCTTCAGGCGATCGCGGATTTCGAGAGCACTCGCCGCGATCGTCTTCCAGGGGACCGCCTCGTCCGGGTCCAGGTCGAATACAACTCTATCCGGCATTTCCAGCGACCCGTTGCGAGAGCCCCAGGGATGAACTTCAAGCACTCCAATCTGCGCAAGCTCCACAATAGCCCGTTGTGTTGAAAGCGTGATGTAGGGTTCGGATTTGCCGGACTTCTTGTCCACGACCTCGACGGTGCCAAAGTCCGCAGGCAGCATGTTGTTCTTGTGCTTCTGATAGAAGCACGGCTTGCCGCTGCCATCCATGCAGCGCACCAGCGTGAGCGGCCGATCGACGATGTGAGGAAGCAGAGCATCCGACACCGCGAGATAATAGTGCGCAAGCGCCTCTTTGGTCAGCCCCGACGCGCTGTCGACGATCTTGTCGGGATGCGTCAGCCGAACGGGCAAACCATCGTCTTGAATTTGCTCGGTCTTGGAGAGCGTGGCACGCTTGGCGGCCATTGACGGCGTTCTGTGCGCAGCCCCGGCATCGCGCTCGCGGTGCTTATTGCGAGGGGTAATTGTAGCCGCCTCGCGTCGCACGTCACGGGCCGGCTTGTCTTCTCGAAGTCCCTTGAATGCAGCCTGCCGAACCAGTTGATCGGCGGTCCAGTTTGCAAACGAAAATTGCGCCACCAGAACCGGCTTCACCCACTGCACCCCGCGCGCAACGCCGGCGGGAATATTCTGGAACGGCGAATTGGCCTGGCGCAGTTCTTCCAGACGCGCGCGCAACATCGTATGGGTTTTCTGCGTAAAGCCTGTTCCGCACCGGCCCGCATAGACAAGGCTGCCATCGCGATAGTATCCCAGCAGCAGCGCCCCCACGCCAACGATGCCGTTCGAGGGCAGAGTGAATCCCGCGACGATCAGTTCCTGCTCGGCATGGCATTTCAACTTCAGCCAGTCCCCGCCACGACCGGATTTGTATCGTCCCGATGCCAGCTTGGAGACAATTCCTTCAGCCCCAAGACGGCATGAGCTTTGGAAGATATCACGCGCGTCTCCCTGCATGTGCTCGCTCAAACGCAGTGGCCCATCCGTTGGCACCTCGTGAAACAACTCGGCAAGAGTGGATTTGCGCTCAATCAAGGGAAGCTCGCGCAGGTTGCGCCCATTCAGATGCAGTACATCGAAGACAAAATAGGTGAGCGCGTGCCTGGCGCCTTCTTGAAACGCGGCCTGCAGCTTGGCAAAGCTGCTGGTGCCGTCGCTCGAAAGCACAACAACTTCGCCATCCAGAACTGCACTCTCCACGGGGAGAGCAGCAATCGCAGCTCCGATACTCGTCATGCGCTTCGCCCAATTCAAACCCGTGCGCGTGAGTAACTCCACCCCGGCCCGGGAACTGCTGTCAAACCTTGCCTGGATACGATACCCGTCCAGCTTGATTTCATGCAGCCAGCGACCTCCAGTTGGAGGGCTCTTGCCCGGCGATGCAAGTTGCGGCGCAATGAAAGAAGGGAAGCTCTCTTTCGTGCCACGTGCGGTAACGCCTTTGGTGTTTGGCGTTCGCTTCCCAGGTGTAGTCGTGCGCGTCGGTCGCCCCGCAGACTTCTTGCGCGCAGGAGCCTTCTGCGACTTGTTCGCTTGCTCCCCGGTCCCGCTCCACACCCGATCTTTCGCATCGGAAATCGCCTCGAAGTCTCTGCCGCTTGCAACACTGTCAGGCGCTTCGTCAATCACGGGTCTTGCGTCCTCTGTCCGCGCAAATGCGTCGCGCTCTTTGATCAGCAGCCAGTTGGGTTTCTCTTCGTTGGCCGCTCGTCCTGCCATGCGGATCAGCGCCCATTTGCCCTTCAGCTTTTCGCCGTGCAACTCAAACTTAAGCGAGCCCTTTTTAAGTCCCTCGTCTACATCGACCAAAGGACTCCATGTGCCGCGATCCCAGATCAAGACCGTTCCGCCGCCGTATTGACCCTTGGGAATGGTTCCTTCGAATCCGCCGTATTCGCTGGGATGATCCTCGACCTGCACCGCGAGGCGCTTATCCCCAGGAAAGTAGCTCGGACCCTTGGTCACAGCCCAGCTTTTCAGCACGCCTTTCCAACTCAGGCGAAAGTCGTAATGAAGTCGGGACGCAGCGTGCTTTTGAATTACAAAGGGCAAGGAAGTAGCGTCGCCGCGCTGCCTGCTCTCTCGCAACTCGCCCATTGGTTCCGGTGTCGCATCGAAGTTGCGCATCGAGCGATAGCGTCCCAAACCGCTGCTGGATTTTTTGGCAGGCCTCGCTTTGGTTCGATCTTTCGTTGCCATCCCTGCCCCCTATGCCGACTTTCGCTTTGCGGCTGACCCTGCACGGGAATGGACCAGCTTGGGCCCGGCCTTTACGGGCGGTTTCTTGGCGGGAAGGCGATCGGACCCCCTATCGTCCGGTTGCCTTTTCGTGGTGCTCACGCTCTTGCGTAGCGCGTCCATCAGATTCACGACCTTGGCGTGTTTGGCCGGCATCTCTTCCTTGGGTATGGGAAGATTCTTGAGCTTCGCATCGATCAGTTCATGCAATGCAATTTCGTATTGGTCCTTGAATCTGCTCAGGTCCAGCGGAGCCGTCCGCCGCTTGATCAACTCCTTGGCCAAGGCCAGTTGCTCCTCGTCCACACTCGGTGTCTTCACTTCAGCGAAATACTCCGCAGAACTGCGCAGTTCCGCGGCATAGCGCAGCGTATAAGCCATCATTCCGACGGGTCGGTCACCGGCCGTCGCTCCAAGAGCAATCAAATGCTCTCGCCCGCTCAATGCCACCTGTCCCAATCCGAACTTGGCGGTTTGCTGCAGCGCTTGGCGCACCACCGCAAAGGCCTCGGCCTGGGTGTCGTTTTCCGGCAACACAAAATACGGCTTCTCAAAGAGTCCAGGGTCCAATTCATCGATGTCCACGAACTGTTGAATCTCGAGTGTGTGCCGAGAGGCGGCGCGCAACCGTTGAATCTCTTCTGGCTCGATCTGAATGTATTGGCCCTTGGTATATTCGTAGCCCATCACGAGGTCGTGATTCTCGACCGGTTCGTCGTCTTCTGAAGACACCTTCTGGTGGCGCACCCTCGCTCCACTGCCACGGCTTATCTGATGAAACCGGATCTCGCTCTTGGCCTCTGTCGCAGGAAAGAGCTTGACCCCGAATGAAACCAGCGAGATTTGTATACGACCGGACCAGAATGGGCGCGCCACTTAGACTCCTCCATGAGTACTTCGGATTCGGCCTTGCGCACCCAGGTTGCCCTTCGAAGACTTGTGCCCCACAGTCGACGCCTAGCGAGCAATGCGGTGCAACTCCGCCTTCTCCTGGCCCCTCTTCGCCCCCCACACCCCGCGTTGAAAGCAGTTGCTTCGCCTCTCTTCGATTCAACCAAACCATGACGGGCTGCTCTTGGAATTCCGATCCATCTCAAGTCCATTTTCTGCAAAATGCTGCATTCTGGCACAGCCTGCAAACCCCAAAAAAGGCAAATCCGATCATTTGGGTCGCAATTGTGACGACGGTCACGCCGGCGCCTCGGTCTTCGATTTAAACTGAACATGATTTTCAAGTTCACGTCAAAAGAGAGACGCGAATCACCATCTCCTCCGCCCCTCTCTCCTGGCAAATTGTGAAAACGATTGGGGAAGTAGCAATGGTCAGTTGGTCTCGATTGTCGAGTGGATTCATCCGGGTCTTATTCTTGATTGCTGTTTTAACCCTGTTCTCTGCGAACCTGTTTGCAGGAGATGTCCTGCGCTTCTCCGGTGTGGTTACCGACCAAACCGGAGCGGCGGTTGCGCAGGCAAAGATTACGGCTGAAAACGTTGGCACCGGCTTGCGGCAGTCAACGGAAAGCAAAGCCGATGGTTGGTATGAATTCTTGTTGCCCGCAGGGGCCTACCGGCTCCAGGCGTCGGCAACCGGATTCCAAACCTATGTGCATAGCGGGCTGATTCTCGGGCCGACGGCGCCTTTGCGCTCCGATGTCCTGTTGCACTTGGAGTCCGAAAACGAAACCATCGTGGTCACCACAACAGACATCCAGATGGATACCAGCACCACCCAGGTGGGGGAGGGAATCTCACAGCAAACAATCACGGCTGTTCCTTTGAACGGACGCAGCTTTACCGATCTATTGGCGCTGCAGGCGGGAGTGATCCCGGCCAGTTCTGCGCAACCCAATGCCGTGGTCATGTCCGGCGCAACCAGCGCGCCGCCTTCAGGCGATCTGAATCCAGGCAACATCTCGGTCAGTGGGCAACGCGAGACGGCGAACGGATTCGTCGTGAACGGCAGTTCGGTGGAAGAGGACTTCAACAATGGGGCCAGCGTCATACCCAACCTGGATTCAATAGCCGAATTCCGGGTCCTGACCAGCAACTTCGATGCGGAGTATGGGAACTTCAGCGGGGGGCAGGTGCTGGTAGTCACAAAGGCAGGCACCAACCACCTGCACGGCAGCGCATTCGAATTCGCACGGAACACCATTTTTGACGCGACCAATTATCTGGGCCGTGAGCGAGCAGCCTATGACCGGCATCAATACGGTGGCACCGTTGGCGGGCCGGCTCTGCACGACCGTCTATTCTTCTTTGCCGACTACCAGGGCACCAACATGACACAAGGGGTCGAGACGGGACAGATCGCCGTGCCATCCATGGCCGATAGGTCCGGAAACCTCGCCGATCAGGCTGATCAGTTGACGGGGAAAGTCAGTGGCGACTATCTTGCCGCCCTGCTGAGCCAGAAGCTGGGTCGCACCGTTTACACCGGAGAACCGTACTACTCATCTGCATGCACGGCCTCGGCAAACGCTTGTGTCTTCCCCTATGGCGTCATTCCTAACAGCGCCTGGTCCGCGCCGGCAAAGGCGCTCCTGAATTACATTCCCAAGCCGAACGTTGGCAGCAACGTCTTTTCCGATTCCAGCCAGAACGAAACCCTGGGCGACAATAAAGCGGCGCTGCGGCTCGACTGGACGACGCGAGTCGGCAACCTGTCGGCATACTACTTTCGCGACGGCTATAACCTTGACAATCCCTATCCAACTTCGCAGGGCGGCGCCAGTGTTCCCGGCTTCGATGCGGTATCGAGGGGGCGCGCGCAACTCGTAAATCTGGGCTGGACCAAGCCCCGAGGCATCTCCCTGGTGAATGAACTTCATTTCAGCTACATGCGCGATGCAAACAAGATCGGTCAGCCGGTGGGAGGCGTTGGCCCTACCCTCGCTTCACAGGGATTTACCGAGGGAGCCGGTACGCTGGGCATTGTCCCGTTGAATCCAAGCGTGGAAGGTATCGAAAACGTCTCCTTCAACGACTTCACATTCGGTGTGGATGTAACCGGAGAAACTCAGGTGAACAATACCTATCAGGGAACCGAGAGTCTCTCCAAAGTTGCGGGCAGGCACACCCTCAAGTTTGGAGCCGACTTGCACCTGGACCAGGTGAACATCAACTCCAACTCGATTAATAACGGCGCGTTTGTCTTTCAGGGAACAGAGACGGGCCTGGATCTAGCCGATTATCTGATCGGAGTCGCCAGCACCTACGAACAGGGAGACGCGAGCGGCTTCTATATTCGAAACAAATATACAGGCATCTTCGCCCAGGACAGTTGGCAGGCGCGCAGCAACCTCACCCTAAACTACGGCGTGCGGTGGGACATGCTTCCTCCATGGCATGAAAAGTTCAACCAAATACAGACGTTTGTTCTTGGCGAGCAATCCGAGGTCTATCCCGGCGCGCCGCAAGGATTGGTGTTTCCCGGCGACCGTGGAGTTCCCTCGACACTTACTCCCACCAGGTGGGCAAACTTCTCTCCGCGGCTGGGCATTGCTTACTCGCCGGGCTGGGCCGATGGCTGGGCTAGAGGGATCCTCGGCGGAGCAGGAAAGAGCAGCATTCGTGCGGGCTTTGGCACTTTCTACACTGCGTTCGAGGGGCTTTCGGCGGGAATTATGAGCGCCTGTGCGCCCTATGGTTATGACTACGACAGCACCTCGGGACGTCCGCTCTTTGATCGGCCCTTTGTCGCCGCCAGCACCGGCAATACGAATGGCCAGCCATTTCCATCGCCCATTCCTGCCTTTGGCGCATCGGCGAGCCACCCGAATACTACAGTGGATTGGTCGAAGTACAGCCCCATTACCGGAGACCCGGCTTTCTACTCCCGCAACAACTCCCCTTACACCGATAGCTACACGCTTTCGATTGAAAGGGAACTCCGCACTGGAACGATTCTAACCCTTGGCTATGTCGGCGCCCAGGCGCACCACCTGCTGGTGTTGACCCCAGCTTCTCCAGGCAATGCAGCGCGGTGCCTGAGCGTTAGCGAAGCCAGCGAGGTCATGCCCGGAACCAATACCTGCGGCCCGTTCAACGAAGGTGGCCTGTTCACCAAGGTGGATGGAACACAACTGGAAGCCCGCGGCCCTTTCGGCCCCGCATTCGACGGCATCACCTACCAGAAGACGATCGGCGCCAGCGGTTACAACGCCCTTGAACTCACACTGAAGCACAGTAACCGTTATGCCGAAATCCTGGCGGCTTACACTTACAGCAAATCGATCGACAACTCTTCAAGTCTGTCGGAGGAAGTGAACCCGCTCGACCCTGGCATCAGTCGCACCATCTCCGCATTCGATGTCCGCCACAACTTCGTCGTCAGCTATAATGCGCCACTGCCATTTGGCCAGATCGTGGGCCGCCACAATCGCTGGACAGAGGAGTGGGCACTTTCCGGGGTTGCCCGCTTCAGTTCGGGCATGCCGGTTACCCTCTTTAACAACGACGACACGTCCCTGATCGGTTCCATGCCGAATGGCATTAACAACAACGGAGTCGACACCCCAAACATCGCACAAGGCGATCTCAAGCTCAACCGCAACCCAAGAAACGGGCATCCTGCTTTCAACACCGCACTCATCGCCATCCCGGAAATAGGTGGCATGGGAACAGCGCGCCGGCGATCCTTCGATGGGCCTGGAGCCGAGAATTTCGATGCGTCGCTCGAAAAGAAGCTGTCTTTAGGCGAGTCGCGCTCCTTGGTTTTGCGCGTCGAATCCTTCAACGTCTTCAACCACGCCCAATTTTTCGGACCGAATGCGGTCAACGGCAACCCGGACAGCTCGAACTTCGGTCAGATCGTCAACGCCAACGCCCCACGCCAGATGCAACTCGCAGCAAAGCTCTCTTTCTGAGTTTCGCGTCGACCGACCCGGACTTCACCGACCTGCGGGCTTTGCCTTGAACTTCTGCTGACAAGCCTCGCAAGTGCCGTAAATCTGGAAGCTGTGCCGCGCAGTGACAAAGTGGAACTTCTTGCCAATGCGATGCTCGACCTCTTCCACTTCGGCAGAGAAGAACTCCACCGAGTCGCCGCAGGTTGTGCAGATCATGTGGTGATGGTTCCGCCTGTTCAGGCTGTGCTCATACCGGGCAACGCCGTCGTGAAACTCAACCACGGCGGCGAGACCGCATTGCGTAAAAAGCTTGAGTGTTCGATATACGGTGGTATAGCCGATGGCAAGGTCGCTTTTCTTCACCAGGCCATGCAATTCTTCTGTCGACAGATGGTCGCGCGTAGCAAGAAAGATGCGCAGTATCGTGTCGCGCTGGGAGCTGTGCTTCAGGCCGAGGCGGACTAGATGCTCCCGGAGAATTTCCTTTGCGACTTCCAGCATTTCTTCTGAAACGCTTGGTTGATCGTCGACTCGCTTTTCTGGCATTGTCCTGAGCTTGCCTCACTCCTCATGGATTATAAAGCGCGCTGGCAAGCGAATTGGAACTGCAGCCATTGGGATGAGTGCAACGGTCAGGGGGACAATCGACCTAGAGGATCTGGCGGGCGAAGCCAAAGCAACTAAGCCTTCGAATTCCCTCGTAAGGAACGGCAAGCGCAGCTCGTTCCTGATGCGCAAACAAATCCAGGCGAGAATTGCCCTGGAAGACCCGCGGCCCCGCATGGCTATTCAGAGGTGGGGCAGTCTATGCGAAAGTAAAGGAGGGATGACCAAGCATACGAACGATTCGATGGACCTGCAGGCAGCGAGCGCCGAAACGCACAGGTCGCACTCTGAAACCGAAGTTCAGATTGAGGCTGCCGGCCGGCTGGGTCGACGCGTCCGCTTTTTGGGCTATGGCGCCTGCGCATTGGCAGGAGGCCTGTGGGGGACAGGCTTTTACTTTGGCAGACTTGCTCTCGACGAAATGAGCGTAGAGCACATGGTCCTCTACCGCTTTCTATTCGCTTCGATTGGCATATTACCGGTCGTGTTGCTGAACCTGCGCAGCTTCCATCTCACAGGCAAGGAACTTCGATTGCTTCTGCTGTCCGCTGCGTTCGGAATTCCCATTCAGTTTCTGCTCCAATTTCACGGTTTGGCCCTGACTACCGTGAGCCATGCCTCTCTAATGGTGGGTTCCATGCCCGTGCTTCTAGCGGCTGCGGCAGCGCTCTTTGCCGGCGAGCGGCTGGATCGGACCGGTTGGTTGGCGCTGTTCGGGTCCACGGTTGGAGCCTCGCTGATTGTTTTGGGAGGAAGCCGCGGCCCTGCCACGCGCGGAGAGCCGTCCCTGGTCGGTGATCTCATGGTAGTTGCTTCCCTCATCCTCGCCCTGGCCTGGATTCTGCTCAGCAAAAGGTTGATGCAAACGCACAGCGCGCCAGTGGTCTCCGCCTATACCATCCTCTGCGGCACCGTTATGCTCGCCATTCTCATCCTCAGTCCATGGCTTTTGGGGCCGCTGATTCATCAAAGCTTCTCGCCGCCGCCTTTCGCCCAAGTGAGCCGCACCGCCTGGATCGCGCTTGCGATCAGCGGCATCTTCTGCACGGCCACCACTACGGTGCTTTGGAATTGGGGCATTCACCATGTTCCCGCTTCGCGCGCGGGCGTTTTCCTCAATATTGAGCCAGCGCTTGGATCGTGGTTGGGGGTTCAACTACTCGGTGAGCATCTGGGGCCCTACGCATGGGTAGGCGGAGCTCTGATTCTGAGTGCAGCTGTCACCCTTACGGTCCTCGGCCACGAGCCTGATTCCGCTATCATTCTGGAATGATTCTGCCGAATCTCGTTCCAGGAGCAACGGCGAGCACCTGCGCTTCAGCCAGTTGCAGTGCCCGCAAGGGGTTCGGTTGGTGCGGGCGAAGTGAGGGCTTTCCTTGTCCTCACAGATTCTCTGTCCCTAAGCTGGCGAAGGCGGTACCAATGAAGCGGTATGCGTCTGACCAACGCACCTGTGCGCAGGATCCATTCTGTGAAGGACTGTGTCTATGACAGAATTCACATGTGCGTGGCTTCTTCATAACAAAAAGGCTACTGCTCGCGAGTCCACAAAGGGCACATGAACTGTGGATTCGGCCTCGTTCAAACTGCGCCCAAGGCGCGGCCATGAAATCGACCTAAGGGGAATGTCGAATTGGGGCACGGAGGGAGGCATTTTGAAGGATCTCCCCCAGGCTCTGCCAGGACAACGCTTGAGAGGACCAGATTCAGTTGGCGCCCTTGCCGACGCCGAAGATCTTCTGGAGCAGGTTGCGTTTGTCGGCTGGGTGGTCACAGGTTTCCATCGGGGCAGTTCCGGTCAGGAATGCCACATCTGCAGCATCCGGGCAGGTATCGTCGCTCAGCAAGTTGCTGACCTTGTCGATTTTGACCAGCTCGACGCCCTGGGGCACAGAGAATTCGCGGGTGTCGGAATACTGGGGCAGTTGCACGGCCCGTTTCATGAACTCGGCCCAGATGGGCGCCGCGGCGTCTGCCCCTTGAATCTTGATGTCGGTATAGTCGTCGTTGCCCACCCAGACGATGCAGAGCAGATTCGAGGTGTAGCCGGCAAACCAGGCGTCGTGGTCAGTGCCGGTTTTGCCTGCGGCCGGGGCAATGAAGCCGAGCGCGCGTGTCTTTTCGCCGGTGCCGTGATTGATCACATTCTCAAGCATGTTGGTGGTGAGATAGGCAACGCGCGGGTCAAGCAACTGCTTTGAGGTGGGGGTGTAGTCGCTGACGATGTCGCCGGTGGAGGTGCGGACACTGGCCAGCATCCAGGGATCGAGGTGAAGGCCGTTGTTAGCGAAGGTGGTGTACGCTCCGGCCATGTCAAGGGGCGTGGCGTCGTAGGAGCCGATGGCCATTGAGGGGGTGCCGCGTGCGGCCTTGACACCGGCTTCGCGGGCCAGTGCTGCGACGCGGTCGAATCCGACCATGGAAGCCAGGCCGATGGTGGCATTATTCAGAGACTTCTGCAGGGCGTAGCGCGCGGTAACTTGTTCGTGGTACTCGCCCTCGAAGTTGCGCGGCGTGTACTCCTGGTTGCCTACCTCGTAGGTGGTCTGCTCGTCGTGAAGCATGGTCAGCTGGGTGAACGGTTTGTCCTGCCCGGGCAGGGTGGTGCCTTCTACCGATGTGGCAAACGCGGTGGCGTACACGAACGGTTTGAAGATGGAGCCGGTGGGCCGTTTGGCCACCACGTGATTCAGCTGCGAGTTGCCGTAGCTGCGTCCGCCCACCAATGCCAGCACCTGGCCGGTGTGGGGGTTCAGCGCCACCAGCGCAACCTGCGGATAAACGTAGGTCTCACCCGGCTTGTGCTTCCGGTGAAGCTTGTCTACCTGTTCGTCTACCACGTGTATGGTGGACTCGACCGCCGAGGTAGCGACACGTTGCAGGTCGGGATCGAGGGAGGTGTAAATGCGCAGGCCTTCCTGATTGAAGTCGCGATCGCCGAGTTTTTGCACCAACTGCTCGTGCACAAGGTCGACAAAGTAGGGCGCTTCGCTGGCGTCCACGCTGGAAGATGCCAGGTGCAGTGGCTCGGCCTTGCCGCGCTCGGCCTGATCCTTGGTGATGGCGCCGGTTTCGACCATGGAGTCCAGAACCAGGTTACGGCGCTCAATGACCCGGTCCGCATGGCGGAAGGGGTTGAGGCGGTTGGGGCTTTGAATGATGCCAGCCAGCAAGGCTGCTTCAGACAGATCGAGCTGGCGCATGTCTTTGCCGAAGTAGGCTTGAGAGGCCTCGCCGAAACCGTTGATGGAGAAGCTGCCGCGCTGGCCGAGGTTGATCTGGTTGGCATACATCTCAAAGATCTGCTGCTTGTTGAAGCGATGTTCGAGAATGAGGCTGATGATGGCCTCGCGCAGCTTGCGGCTATAGGTGCGCTCGGGTGTAAGAAAGAATCCGCGGGCCAACTGCTGCGTGAGCGTGGATGCGCCTTCGTAGTACCTGTGGCGATGGAAGAGGTCGTTGCGCAGGGCGCCCATGATGCGCCAGTAGTCGATGCCGCCGTGTTCAAAGAAGCGGCGGTCTTCGATGGCGATGATGGAGTGGACGAGGTTCTGAGGGATTTCGTCGTAGGTGATGAGGCGGCGCTTGGTGCGGTTGGCGTCATCGCTCAGGCCGGTGATCAGCACCGGTTCAAGTTCGTAACTGGAGAGGGCCTGGCCGTGGTCGTCAGTAATGGACTGCACAACGCCCGCGCCAATGTGGATGGTGGCGCCATCCTGAGAGTGAAACGATTGGGGCCCGGGGTGGATGGCGATGGACTGCTCGCCTTCGGAGTATGTGCCGAGCGGGGAGGCACCGGCGGAGCCATCGGTGGTGTAGCCAGCCTCGCGCAATTCGTTGGCGATCAGATGAACGGAGAGCTTCTGACCCGGACGGACTTCACGCGGCGCGGCGAAGATCTTTGCGGTGCTGGCGAAGATGGGTGATTTCAGCCGCTCATCCACGATTTTTTCATATTTGGCGTAAAAGAATCCGCCCACAACCAGCACCATGAGCGCCAGAGCCGCGATCGCCACCAACCCGACCCGCAACACCAGCGACGCCCAGGGATGCTTCCCCGCAGGCTTGACCCATTTGATCTTCAACGCCATCAATGCTCCTTTAAAGCAGTGAACAGTGAACAGTTGACAGCGGGCAGTTGATAAGCCCGCTGTTACGCTCCTACCGTTCCCAATGCTCCATCTTCTTTGACCCGCGCCTTCACTAGCACCACCACTTCATCCAGCGCAACGTCCTCGCTCGATGCCGTGGCCCTGGTCACCAACTCAACCTGCCCGCCTGCAGCCTTTTTGCCCACGTTGATGCGGTAAGGAATGCCGACCAGGTCTGCGTCTTTGAATTTGACGCCCGCTCTTTCGTCCCGGTCATCAAGCAACACGTCCAGGCCTGCTGCTTCAAGCTCTGCAGCAAGCTTTTCGCCGGCTTCGGCCAGGGCTGCATCCGACATGTTGGTGACCGTCACAACCACCGTGTAAGGGGCAATGGAGGGGGACAGCCAGAAGCCGTTCTTGTCATTCGATTGCTCGATGGCCGCGGTCAGAATGCGCTCGATGCCGATGCCGTAGCTGCCCATGATGGGCGTGACTTCCTTGCCGTTAATGTCGAGCACACGCGCGCCCATGGCCTCGCTGTACTTGTATCCCAGCTTGAAGATGTGGCCAATCTCGACTGCCTTGCCGACGACCAGTTTGCCTTCGCAACCGTCCTTCGGGCAGGTCTCGCCTTCGTTGACGGTGCGAATGTCGGCGAGCAGGGTCCACTTGAAGTCCCGGCCGGCGCAGACGTTGCGCAGGTGATAATCGAGTTGGTTCGCGCCGGCCACCATGCTCTTGCGGCCTTCCAGGGACGAATCGACCACTACCGTGAGCCCGTCTTCGAGCGCCTTGGCGGAGGGTTTGAGGCCAACCGGGCCCAGGAAGCCGGCCGGGGCGTTGAGGAATTGCGTCAGCTCTTCGGCCTGCATGGTGCGCAGCTCAGCGCCGCCCACCGCGCCGAGCAGCTTGGTCTCGTTCACCTGGTGGTCGCCGCGCAGGAAGGCCGCCAGGCCATGCCAGGTGTCGGGCTTGCCAGCCAAGCCGCGCATCAGCGCCATGTAGGCCACGCACTTGATATCGGAGGCCGGCGAAATCTTGAAGAACTCCGCCACATCGGCAATGGCGCCGAGGCCGGGAGTGGAAACCAGCTCGGGTAGGCCATCTCCGGTAGCCTCCATCTCGACTACCGCATCGAGGCGCGAAGTTGCCTTCTCGGTATTGGCCGCATAACCGCAAACCGGGCAACTGGCGATCAGATCCTCGCCGGCATCGGTGTAGCACATGAACTCCTGCGACTGGGAGCCGCCCATGGAGCCTGAATCGGCCTCAACGGCCACGAATTTCAGGCCGCAGCGGGTAAAGATCTTGCGATAGACCGAGTCGTGGAGCTCGAAGCTCTTGTCGAGGCCGGCCTTGTCGATGTCGAAGGAGTAAGCGTCCTTCATGGTGAATTGGCGGACGCGCAGCAGGCCCGACTTGGGGCGCGGCTCGTCGCGGAACTTGGTCTGGATCTGGTACCAGATCTGGGGCAACTGCTTGTAGCTGCGCAATTCGCTGCGGGCGATGGTGGTCATGATCTCTTCGTGGGTCATACCCAGACAGAGATCGGCGCCCTTGCGGTCCTTGAGGCGAAACATGTTGTCGCCCATGCCCGTCCAGCGGCCGCTCTGCTCCCACGGCTCCTTAGGCAGCAGGGCCGGCAAAAAGAACTCCTGGCCGATCTTGTCCATCTCTTCGCGCACCAGGCCAATGATCTTGTTGAGGGAGCGCTGCGCCATGGGCAGGTAGTTGTAAATTCCGGCGCCGAGCTGGCGGATGTAGCCGGCACGGAGCAGGAACTTGTGACTGGCCACTTCGGCGTCCGCCGGGGCCTCGCGAAGAGTAGGGACAAACAGCTTTGACCAGCGATGCATAGAGATGAGGGCGTACTTTCCCGCCGGCAGGTCCGGCGCCAGGCAATATACGGCAGAGTCCATTCTAAATGTTCCAGGCTGGACGGGCGGGCAGACTGGTTTTTCTCTGGGTGCGGTAGCAGTTGCTACTTGGGAATACCCGCGATTGTCCTCACGACGCTCCTTATCTGCAGGAGAACATCGTCCGGCATCCGCCCAGATAAGCTGCCTTCCGCACGCGCCAATCAAGACTTCGCATGTGTTCGCAAAGGACGACCCCGTGCACCGCCAAGCCTGGCGGCAGAACCACCTGGAATGGGTAGCCCTTCACCTTGCTCGATATGGGCAGGCAAAGGCTACCGACGATCTCAGGTTGAAGTACTTGGATGAGAGGGTCACCGCCGGCCTCAAACCGGCCTGTTCGTGGCCGGCTTGAGGGTCGAAGTCCAGCCAGACCAGATCTCCCGCATCCGGCACGTAGGAGGTTACCAAACTTCCACTCCGCGCGGAGCGCCCCAGTCGTACTCCCCGAGGCTGTCGCCCTCGTTCAAACCCTCCATCAGTTCCTCGATTGTCATGTCGGCGGGATTCTTCCTGGCTGGAGGTTTGGAAGAGCTGACTAGCGCAATGCTACCCGCGCCGTTGGCGACCCATTCCACGGGCTCACCCACAGGCAAAGCTGCCTGGGTAACCAACTCTTCCGGAATCTCGACGGTCAGCGTGTTTCCGACGCGAACGATCTTCGTAGTCATGGGCCAACTCCTCCCAGAATCATAGCGCTAAACGAGTTTGCTCGCTGACTTGCCGACTCGCTAAACCCCTGACTCGCTGCGTCACCGCTCCATCCCACTGCTTTTGGAAACCACCCATTCAGAGGCGCCAAAAGGCAGCAAGCGCCGCAGCCACAGCCCCATCCTGGCGTCCTTGCCGTACACATACCTCAATCTGGGTCGCGGATTCTCCAGAATTGCCGCAATCCCGTCGGCAACCACCTGCGGATTGGCCTTGGGCTTGGCAGTCTGCATTCTGGCGCGCCACCGAGCGATCCGCGATGCATTAGGGCTGGACTGCGCGTCCAGCGTGCCCGCCGAAAGGATTGCGCCCCGCGTCCAGATGTCCGTCTCAAACGACCCCGGTTCCACCAAAACCACCTGAATGCCCAGCGGCTTCATTTCAAACCGCAAGCTCTCCGCCCACCCTTCCAGGGCGAACTTCGAGGCGCAATAGCTGCTTATCCCCGGAAACCCCATCAGCCCGGAGATGGATGACAGCATAACGATATGCCCCGCTCCCTGCCGCCGGAACTGTGGCAGAAACGCGCGCGTCACAGCCGCCGCGCCAAAGAAGTTGGTTTCGAATTGCGACCGAAGCTCGGCGTCGCCCACGTCGTCGGCGAACCCAGCCATGGCAAAGCCGGCATTGTTAACCAGCGCATGCACTTCGCGTGCGGCGAGCGTTTCCGCCAGTGTGTCGATCTGGGCGGCATCGGTTACGTCGAGAGCGTGAAGTTCGATGCGTTCAAGAACGCCCGCAGCCTTCGCGGCAGCTTCCAGCCGTTCGCATCGGCTAAGGTCGCGCATGGTAGCCAGCACACGCCAGCCGCGTTTTGCCAACGCAATGGTCGTCAGCAATCCGAAGCCGCTGGATGCACCTGTGATCAGGCCTGTGCGTTGGGAAGATGGAGGCAGGGTCTCGGGAGTTATCTCAGTCCTTCTCTTCCTTGTCAGCCACGGGCGGCGGGTTTTCGCGCCGTAAAAAGGCATTGCGGAGAAGGCGCATTGAAATTAGGAGGGCAAATAGAGCCAGGAGGAAATCAATACTCCATCCGTCTTCGAATTTCTTTTGAAATGGAATGGAAGCGATGGTTATCGTGAGAAGAAGGAAAGTCAAACCAAAAAGAGCCAACCCCGCCCTTTGTATAGGTTTGGCCTTTGGGTCGCCTTTCCACAGAAACGCATCGACGCTCCTGCCGTTTCTGAGGCCGTCCTCCCACAGAATGGCTTTCTGATTCGCTTCTACCTCTGTGCGGACCTTCTCAAAGCCAGGTTCCTTTTCCATTTCGTACACCCCGTCCTGATCCCTAACCCCTAACCCCTGATCCCTGCTTCTAAATCAGTTCCACGCCCCACAGATCGTGCAGATGCAGCACGCCTTCCACCGTCTGCGCGGCATCCACTACGACCAGGGAAGTGATCTTCCGCTCCTCCAGAATCGCCAGAGCCGTTGCTGCCAGCTCTCCGGCGGCAATCGTTCGAGGGTGCGCGTTCATGGCTTCGCCGGCCGAGCGGCTCAGAGCCGCGCCGCCTTCGCGCTCCAGCAAACGGCGCAGATCGCCATCGCTGATCACGCCACAGAGGCGACCTTGTTCCTGTACCGTCGTCATGCCCAGCTTTTTGGAGGACATCTCGTAAATCACGTCGGTCATGCTGGTTGCCGCAGCCACCACCGGGACAGCATCGCCACTGTGCATCAGGTCGCGCACCTTGGCCAGCCGTTTACCCAGCTTGCCGCCGGGATGCAATTCCGCAAAATCCTCTGCCTTGAAGCCTTTGCGCAGACTGACGGCAATGGCCAGCGCATCGCCCAGCGCCAGCATGGTGGTGGTGGAGGCGGTCGGCGCCAGGTTCATGCCGCAAGCCTCGCGTTCCACGCAGCAATCGAGGGCCACATCGCTGGCCTGCGCCAGGGTCGAATTCAAATTGCAGCAGAAGCTAACCAGCGCGTCGCCCTTGCGCTTGAGGATGGTAAGCAGGCGCAGAATCTCCTCGGTCTCGCCGCTGGCCGAGAGCGCCAACACCACGTCGCCGGGCATCAGCACGCCCAGATCGCCATGCACGGCCTCGGCCGGGTGCAGAAAGAGGGCAGGGGAGCCGGTTGAGCTAAGCGTGGCGGCGATTTTCTGGGCGATGATGCCGCTCTTGCCCATGCCGGTAACCACCACGCGGCCGTGCTCCTCGCCACAGTGCAGAATCAGCTCGACGGCCCGGGCGAAGGGCTCGGCCATCGGGCCTTCAAGGCGAGTGGCCAGAACTTCAAGCGCCGCGGCTTCGGTGCGGACCAACGCCGCCGGCTGCAGGCCGGCTGCTTCGCGATTTCCTGGATTGGGCTGGTTCATCGGTATCCGATGGTATCACCACCTGCCACCTGCGGTGGGGCTGGCGGCCTTCGGCTTGACCGCGCCATGAAAAAGGCGCGGGATCGGGCTTGGTCTCTATGACTCCGGTCCGTGGCGACCCCCCGAAGGTGGCCTTACAATGAACGTGTGAGGTCACTTCCCGTGAAGCGCAACACACTGGTTTTAGGTGCCGTTCTGTTCATTCTGGCTGTCTTTGCATGGGCCGGTTGGGCCAACTGGGAATATCGGAAACAGGCCAACGAGCGCTTGATGGCTTCGGCTGTCCAGGGAGTTCTGGTGCCCGATTCCACGGGCGCTGAATACGTTTCGCCTCTCAAAGGCAAAGCGGCTCCGGCCTTTGCGCTGGAAGATTTGAGCGGCAAGAAGGTTTCCCTGGCCAGCTACAAGGGGAAGGCCGTATTGATCAACTTCTGGGCAACCTGGTGCGGTCCTTGCAAGCTGGAAACCCCATGGCTGGTGGAGCTTCGTACCAAGTATGCGGGGCAGGGATTCGAGATCCTGGGTGTCTCCACCGACGACATCGACCGCGGCGACAAGCAGAAACTGGGCGAGGAGAAGAAGGAGATTGCGCGGTTCGTGGAGCAAATGCACATGCCGTACCCCGTCCTGATCGACGGCGACTCGCTGAGCCAGCCTTACGGCGGCCTGGACGCCATGCCGACCTCGTTTTATGTCGACCGCCAGGGGACTGTGGTTGCCGTGCAACTAGGCCTGACTTCGAAGGACGACATCGAGGCCAATATCAAGAAGGCGCTGCAATAGCGGGTCAGCCGGTCAGCGAGTCAGCGAGTTGGCTGCTTGGCGAGTGTGGGTGAGGGACGAGAAATGGTTGGACTGAAGAGAAGAGCTGTTTTAGCGGCGTTGATGGCCTTTGGCGCCGTGCTGGCACACGGCCAGGTCGATTCGTCGGCGCGATCCATTCTCAAGGGTGCAGCGGTCGAGTATCTGTATCCCGAACAGGTCACCGTGGTAGCGGGGAAGCCGGTTATGGTTGGGCTTCACTTCCGCATCGGGACAGGGCTGCATATCAACTCCCATTCTCCCAGTGAGGAGTACCTGATTCCTACTACCCTTTCGATTCCCGAGGGTTCCGGCGTGCACCTGGACGGCGCCACCTATCCGGAAGGTTCGGAGATCACCTTGCCGATGGATCCCAAGACCAAGCTGAGCGTGTACACCGGGGAGTTTACAATCCAGGCCCGGCTGGTTGCCACCCCGGGTAACCACCTCGTGGAGGCTGCGCTTCGTTTTCAGGCATGCAACCGGAGTGCCTGCATGCCTCCCAAGACCATACCTGTGGCTATCGACGTGATTGGGAAGTAGAGCAGAAGGGAACCGGGGGCAGGGAACGGCTTTCAGCTTTTGTGCTCGGCGGCGCTCTCGGTGCAACTGGCAATGACGCGATCGAGCCATTCGGCGTTGGAGCGGGATTCGCCGGGCCACCAGTTTTTCAGGTCGACCAGGGCGGGAATCAGCCGGGGATCGCAAAGCTCTTCGGCTGCTTCGATCGCTTCCATCCCCACGTTCTTCGATGTCAGCTCCTTGAGCAGCACGTCGAGGACACGGGGGTCTTTGCGTCGCGCCAGGCCCACCAAGGCTTCTCCGCGGGCATCTTCGCGTGGATCGGCGAGTCGAACCACGAGGGCTTCGCGAATTGCGGTAGTGTCCACTTCAGTGAAGGTGGCCAGCGAAAACGTGGCCCAGCTGCGGGTCTCCCCGTCCTCGTCCCCAGACAGTTCGATAAGGGTGTCAATGGCTGCCGGATGATCCTGCCCAGATAGGCCGTGCACGACTCCCAGACGCACCAGCGGGTCGGGGTGAGACTTGAACGGAGTCAGCAGGGCGATGCAGCGGGGATCCTCAAGATGCCCAAAGGCCTCTGCGATCGACTCCAAAACCTCGGGATCGTCTTCAATGGCAAGCATCCTGGCGAGGCAATCGAAAGATTCGGATGGAAATACGCGGACGGGCTGGCCGAGTTGGCCCAGAATGCCTGCTCCAAGACGGCGCTCCTTGGCCACGGGGCTCCCGCAAAGGCGCTCAGCCGCGTCGAAGACCTCTTCATCCGCCCGTGCGTGCAGGACCGTCACCGGCTCCCAGGCCGCGTCGTCATCCGGCTCGTTGAGAGCGAGTGTGATCAGTTCCTCAGTCGGCCGAGGATCCCTGCGTTTGTCTCGGATCGCGTTCAAAGAGAAACTCCTTACAGTCTAGTGAGTATAACCTCCTGGATCACTATTCCATTCGAAGTGCGAAGTTCTGAATCTCGGCGATTCCGGTTCCCTGAGCTACCTGGTTGCCCAGTTCCACGTCGGTGACCAGGGAATTGGAGCTCAAGACCTTCATCAACTGGAGGCGGTCGAGAAAGGCGCTGAGGTCGAGCGGGCCCTGAAGAACCGGCGTCCGCGCGACAAATGCGGCGTAGGTCCATTCGTTTGGATGGTCGCCGGAGGTCTGGTGTTGGTGCCGATACAGATACACGTCGTACAGCACGCCCTGTATCGTGACCGTTGCGGTGCGCACCCCGTAGGGCAACTGGTCGCTGTTGGCGATCCAGATACTCACCTCGCACTTTACATTCGAGGGCGACGCAGGCAGTGCCGAGACCGCCCAGAGAGAGAAGGCCATGTTGTAGGTGCCGGAAGCTTTCAGGTTGATGGCGTAATCCACCGTGACCCGCTTTTCGCCGGGATGAAAGGGCAGCCCCGGCAGCGCGGCGGTGGATTGGTTCCAGGGACTGGTACCGCAAAGCAGGGAGGGGTATGCGGCGTTGGCGGGCAGCATTTGCCAGGGTGCGCGCCAGCGCCAGCCCAGGGTTCGCTTGCCATTGACATCCGCTACAAAGACTTCCTGTTGCAGCCCTTGGGCCGCATCTTCCTTGTGCCACACGGTGTTAGCCAGGCGGCAATTCTCTTCGGCTGCCGGCAGATGCGCTCCCTGGTGGCTCGACCAAGTGGTTTCACGGCCGGTGGAATGCGGCATCGGTGGCAGGGGACGCAGGGAATGGACCCAGAGCCCACCGAACCACAGCACGCCCGGACCGAACACGACCGCAAGAATCTGGGAGACCAAGCGGCGGTTGCGAGGACGGCTCATGGGCGGCTCCTGGTTCTGGGAACGGTACTTCTATCTTATCGGCAAGTAGAGGAACGCCGTGAAAAGCGGCCCCCAGGGACCCGTTCTTGGACAAGGATGCCCGCGCACGTCTGCGATTTTGAACCGCAGTTGCTATATCGGCATTGCCAGGTCCATTGGCACGGTTGTTGGGCAAGCAGGGGGCAACCATTTATCGCCCGAAGGCTGGTCAGGCCGCCTCAACCAGCAGTTTTGCAACGGCTTGCGGGTCGCGATCGATTACGGTCAGATAGGCGCGGGCGGTAGCGTCGGGGAGTTTGCGACGCAGTTCCCAATCCCTCAGGGTTCCGATGGGAATGCGATAGGCCGCGGCAAAGGCCGCTTGGGTCAGTCCCAAGCGTTCGCGGAGCTTTTTTACGTCGGGAAGGTTGTGGCGGGAGAATGCGTATTGACGGCACCCACATGTCTCAGAGACAAGTTCTGGGGGCTGGGCAATCATCTGAGGGCCGCTTCGACAGCCTTCGCGGTGCGATTCGCGCATTTGTTCCGTCGCAAACCCAGCCTCCGCTTTCTGGACTTGGTAGACCTTAGCAAACTCTGCGAGCTGTCAGCGAGCGCCCGCTCCATGCGATGGTGCGAGGTTTACGCGGTCAGTGCGACTCCTCAACTGGATCAGCGACAATGCTTGACGTCGCTTCGAACTTGTGGCAATTGCTGTAATGAGCTTCGAACGTAAACTGCTCGGATGAGTTGGGTTCCATTGTCATGGTGGTGTGAAAGTTGGCTGGGAGGGGATAGGATCTTGGTCCTATCTGGACCATTGCGAAGTCGCTCCGGCCCGCAAGAGATTTGAATCCGCGTGAACCGTCTGGAAGCCGAACCTGAGATTGGACGCGTTGAATCAGGTAGGAGACCGGGTCAAGCCAGAACCTGTAAACAGCACCTTCCGATAATTCTTCGCATCCCGCGATTTGTTTACTGTTCACCTTGCGAGAGACTTCCAATTCAAGCAGATTTCCCTCTAACGCTCCGCCTTCCACAATTCTGTAGGCGTTGCATTGATCGTTGGCCGAAAAGAGGGACGAGTAAAAGCGAATGCCAAAGCCTCCATTGAGGAGAATAGGAAGGAGATATTTCTTGCCCCGCTTTGGAGGCTTGCCGTCAACCAGGCGCACATCCCGGCTTTCTGTGAGCTTATCGTCTCCGCTCTCCAGCTTTCTGGCGGAGATGACGGAGTCGAAGGTCATCTTGCGCGACACTTTTCCGTTGTGAAGTTCCGACGACTCGATCTTCTCGTCACAGAAAACGTCAGGCAGAGTCGCAGCCGTTGCAGAGATACTCGCCCGCGCATGCGCCAGAACTTCTTGAACGGAAGGCGTTCTCTTTTGGGCCGATGCGAAAGCCGCGACCAGAAACACGAGGGCTGGAGTGAGGGCGATGCGGCGATTCGCGAAGCGGTCCATTCAGCGCTCCCAGGAGGTTTGCCCCAAATCCCGTTTTTGGGACCTGGGAATGCACAACATTCAAGCGAACGACTAGCGCGCAGTGGCCGCACCGGAGGTGCTCTTCTCGATCTTGGCCCACGAGTCCTTCAAGGGGAGCGTGCGGTTGAAGACCAGGTTGCCCGCGGTGGAGTCGGAATCGAGGCAGAAATACCCCACGCGCTCGAACTGGTAGCGCCCCTCGAGCGTGGCGTCTGCCAAAGAGGGTTCCAGTTTGGCGCCCAGGAGGATTTCGACGGAGTCGGGATTGAGATTGTCGAGTACATCCTGGCCCTCTTCCAAGTCGTAGGGATGGGCCTTGGTGAAGAGCTTGTCGTAGAGGCGAATCTCAGCCGAGATGGCGTGCGCGGCCGAGACCCAGTGCATGGTGGACTTGACCTTGCGGCCGTC
>CAZLMY010000010.1:0-66261 GCA_964560845.1 uncultured Occallatibacter sp.
CCCCCTGCTGCAGTCGCCGGCCAGTTGGACATGGCTGGTGGTGCGCTCGAGCCGCAACCCGCAGGAGCTTGCCGCGACCATCAGAAGTGTGCTCCGGGACATCGACCCTGGGATGGTTCTGGCGATTCGTCCGTGGAGCACCGAACTGGGTGGTACTTTGTTCCCCGCGCGCATGGCGACAGTATCGCTTGGCGTGCTGGGACTGATGGGCGCAATGCTTTCAATCACGGGCATCTTCGGAATGGCGGCATACTCGGTGAGCAAGCGGCTCAAGGAGTTGGGAATTCGCGTGGCCCTCGGCGCGCAACGCAAGGAAGTGCTGCAGGCCGCGCTGGGACGTGCGTTCAAACTGTTGGCGATTGGTTCGGGGGTTGGATTGGTTCTGGGTCTGCTTGGGACGAAGGTGCTGGCTTTCATTGTGTATCAAGCCACGCCCCGCGATCCCCTGGTCCTGGCCGGCGTGGTGCTGGCGATGCTGTTGCTCGGGCTGGTGGCGACGTGGATTCCCGCGCATCGTGCGCTATCCATCAATCCCCTGGACCTGCTGCGCGAAGAGTGAGTCGGGTAGGTCAGAACGCCCAATGTCCCCTCTTCGATCAGATCGAGAATTGTCCGGAGCGGCCGGGTGCAGCGGTAACCTGGGTCAATCTGCACATCGCCGTTCACCACTTCTCCGTAGTGGAGCACAAGAACGCCAGGAATCGCGCTGTTCCGCCTGAATCTTGTTGATACGGACATGTGAAGCTTCGCCGGCACTCCTCCGCTCGGGCCCGCACCCCCGGAGTGAGGGCTCTGCTCTATGCTGCTCGGTTCTGCCAGGCACTATAAGCGGCATGCGATTGGCGTCTCACGGATTCCCTCAGTAAATGACTTTGAGAGACAACTGGATTTGCCTCGATGTGCCGGCCGTTTTTGATATCTCTCCAAAGCCGGACCCCGTCAGGATGTTTGCCGGCAAACCCATGTTGACGATATTGAACAGGTTGAAGAATTCGCCGCGGAACTGCAGATCCATCCGTTCCGCACCAGAAGATCTTCGTCCAAAGGGTGTGTCCTTGATCAGAGCGAAATCAAAGTCGTAGTAGGCCGGTCCGCGGAAGGTGTCGCGTCCAAGGGTGCCGAACCGTCCCTGATTCGGCCCGGTGCCCGCGGCGATATGAGTTGGAATACTGAAGTAGGTTCCGGCATTGGCGTCGCCCATGCCAAAGTAGTCCTGTCGGTTTGCGCGCGCAGTTGAGAGCCTCGGCCGGGCAATCTGGTCTGGACGGTCCACACCGTTCGCTCCCGCGCCAGTTTGTTGAATCCCCGAGTACACCGTGAAAGGCGAGCCGGAGGAGATGGACGAAATGGAGAGCAGTTCCCAACCGTAGGTGAATTTGAGCGGAATAGCGCTCAAGAATCCGGCACTTTGCAGATGCAGGTCCTGCGCGACGCTCAAACTCATGCCGTGGCTGACGTCGAAGGCGGATGGGCCCTTCTCAGCCCGCAGGTTGTTTGGGTCCTGCGAAGCTCCCGATGTGGTGGCTCCTGTCGATCCGGTCCCGCTCAACACCATAGACGTCGTATCGAGCGACTTGCTCCAGGTGTAGGAAGCCTGGATACCGGGTCCGCCGTGAGCCACAGTGCCAAACAGCGAGGCCTGGAGAGCGTTGTAGTTGGAGTGCACGTCGTTGATCATCACGTTCATGACTCCGAACCCGCCGGTCACCTCGCCGGCAGAGTTAAACTCCGTGTACGGTGCGAATTGCGGCGTCGCACCAGGATAGGCGTTTGGGAATGCCATGCGAGGAAGCTTCTCAGCAGACGTTCCCACATATCCCAGGTCTGCGGTCAGGTTCGCGATCTTTCTCTCCACACCCAGGGTCCATGTGTACAGCCTGCCATTGCCGAACTTGGCGTCGATCCCGGAAAGATTCAGCGCACTCACCGCGCCTGAAGAAGTCACCTTGGCCAGATCCTTTTCATAGCGGTCCACATCCATTGGAGTGTTGGCTGGGATACTCTTCGATCCTTTCGCGAGAATGTCATTCCCGCTGAAATCGTAGGCAGTGGGCAGCATCGAGGGGGTAATCGTAAACCCGTATGCCAACGGCGCGCTGGGCGTAGACTGGCGGCGTGGGTAGTTCGCGAAAGGTGTGGAGCCGGTGAGCATATTGTCTTGCCAGATATTAGGCTGGATCACTGTAACTGCTCCGCCGACGTGCGCAGTAAAGTTCTTGACCGGAGCCCAGGAGGCCTGCACCCTCGGTCCCCAGCCGTTGCGTGTAGTCGAGTAGCCCGGTTGGGGATTAACGGTGTACTGCGTCTTCCCGTTCAACACTCGAAAGGCTCCGGTGCGCTTGGCTCGCTCGGTGATCGGTGTGTAGTACTCCCACCGAACCCCGTAATCGAGCGTCAGGTTTGGTGTGGCCTTCCAGGTGTCTTCGACGTATAGGTTATAGGCTCCACGGTTGATGGCGGCCGGGCCCATGTGCTGGCCGCCAGAGATTTCCGGTGGCGCCACGGCCACGATGTACGCGAAGGGAGAGCCGGAGAGGAATCCTGAAAGGGTGTCTGGCAGCGGATCGCCGACGTGGATATCGTGCTTGCCGCTGGCCGAAGGGATGGCTTCGGTTGCATAAGCCGAGCCACCGCCAAAGTCGTACTCCCCATTCGGCTGCATGCCGAAGTAGGTGGTGTCGACGTTTTGCCGGACTTCAAAGCCCGCCTTGAAAACATGCTTTGCGGCGGCGCAGCTAATGTTTTCCCGTTCCTGGAAGAGATTTCCGTAAGCCTGCATCACTGAACCGCCGGCGCTGTTAAAGGCTTCGAAGAGCCCGTCACCGAACTTCACCGCCGGATCGGTCGAGTTGGGGGTGGGAAAGCCCGGCGTTGTGCGCGTAATCGAGAGTGAAGAGTCCAGCACAAGTTTTGGCGTGAAGCTGGTCGTCAGAGTTCCGACGACATTGCGTTGCCGATCGAGGTACTCGACGGCAAAGGAAGGGTCGATGGCCGTCTGGTCGGGGTTCGTCGTAGGACCATTCAGGTTGTCCATCACGAAGCGTGCGAAGAACTGATTCCTGGACGAGAGTTGGTGATCGATGCGGACGGAGAACTGGTCGGCGTTGGTCGTCACCTTTGAAGGGGTTGCAAACGTCCGCGCTCCGTATGGTCCAGTGGCGTTATTTGGCTTCGGATAGCGCGCGAGGATAGCAGCAATCGCCGAATTCACCGGAACGTTGAGGGTATCGGTGCTGCCGTCCTGATAACTGACAGCATCGATGCCTGCCCGTTCGGCGGCGGTAGGTACCGGTATCACCTGCGTAGTCCCAAGCACTTGGCGAAAGCCCTGATACTGCGTGAAATAGTAGGTGCGCTTGCGTCCGTCGTAAACATGGGGAAGGAAGACCGGGCCACCGTTGGTAAAGCCGAACTCGTTGCGGCGGAAGGGCGGTATGCGACCCGGGTACACCGGAGTCGGGTTGTCGAAGTAGTTGCGAGCGTCAAAGGCTGAGTTGCGCACGAATTCGAAGAACGAGCCGTGGAGACCGCTCGCACCCGACCGCGTGTGGATATTTGTGAAGCCCGCGGCCCCGCGACCGATGTCGGCCGGCATCCATCCCGAGCTTGAGTCGATCCCCTCCACCGCGTCCACGTTGAAGTTCGAGAAAGTCGCTCCGCCCATCTCCGGGTCGCTGATGTCGGCCCCGTCCATGGCGAACGTGGCCTCCACGCCGCGCTGCCCGTTGATGGCGAACTGCGCGGTGAAGTTGGTGGCGCCGTTGGCGTCGGTCATTGTGCCCGCGGCCAGCAGCAGCAGGGACGAGAAATCGCGCTTGTTGAGCGGCAACTCGCTTACTGCCTGGCTCGACAGGGCCACGCCGCCGGTAGCGCTTGTCTGCTGCTGGTCCGCAACCTCAATTTCGCCGCGATTCGACAGCGTGATGACTTCCGGCGGCGTAGTCGGCGCCAGGTCCATGGCCTGTGTGTAGACGACCTTCCGCCCCGCTGCGTCCACGGTCAACTTGTACTTTCCCAGGGGCAACGCGGGGAGCGTGAAAGCCCCGTCACCGCCAGTGATGGCCTCGGCAGTGGCTCCTCCAGCCAGCTGCACCTTGGCGCCGGCAATCGGCGCACTCGCAGAGTTTCGCAAATACCCGTGCCAGATCGCAGTGGCTGGCTGCTGCGCCAAGCATGCCACGTTGAACATCAGGACAAAAACAGGAAGAGTGAATGGAAGGCGGGGAAGAATGGAGATGAAAATCGCAAAGGGCTTCAATGGAGTTCTGCTTTCCTGCAAGGACGATCACAGCGTAAATGGCACGCCGGTCTCCTACGACAGCAAGGGGTGGTTGAGCGCGGCCATCATGAAGTTCAAATAGCGAAGTTCAGATAGCCGCAGTCACGGGAACAAGTTTCAGGGGGCAGGAGTGAATCGGTGTCTAGACGGCATCATCGAACGGTCAGGCTCCCCGCAAGCGGTGTGTTGTCTGAGGACGGTCCCGCCAGCACCTCGTAGTCGCCGGGCGCAGAGTTCCAGCGATCGGTCGCCTCATCGAACGACTGCAGGGCGCGAGGATCGATCGAAACGATGACCGCCTGCGATTCACCGGGAGCCAGTGAAACGCGCTTCCAGCCGACCAGCCGCTTATAGGGTTCGTCGGAGCCCTTGGGAAGCCTTGCGTAAACCTGGGCAATTTCGGTGCCAGGCCGCTTTCCTGTGTTCTTTACGGTAAAGCGCGCA
Organism: uncultured Occallatibacter sp.; assembly: GCA_964560845.1. GTDB lineage: Bacteria > Acidobacteriota > Terriglobia > Terriglobales > Acidobacteriaceae > Telmatobacter. The sequence goes on from CAZLMY010000010.1 coordinate 4,724, forward strand.
GTTTTCGCGGCAGAATCAACCGTCAATCCGAAGTATGCGTACGTCGTGTACGACAAACCGAAGCCAAAGGCAAACAGCGGTTGTTTGTGTTGTAACTCGAACCACTTGTATCCAACAGCGGGGCCCTCGTCGTATCGAACGGAGTAGCTGTCAAGGGCGCCTCCGGGCTTCATCGGATCTTCATTTGCCTGCGGTTGGGTCATAACGGGTGCCGGTTGAATCGCCGCTCGCGGAAGATCGTTGTCGCTCTTCGGAAAAGTGAGAGGAAGCTTGCCACTTGGATTGACGTCCCCAGCCAGAACATTTGCGAGAGCTTTGTGGCCCGAAGTTCCCGCGAACCAGGCTTCGACCACACCGGCAACCTTGTCGGCCCAGGGCATGGTGACAGCGCTTCCCGTCTCGAGCACAACAATCGTGTGAGGATTCGCCGCTGCCACCTGCTCAATCAAGGCATCCTGGTTGTCGGGAAGCGAGAGGCTGGGCACGTCCATATCTTCTGAAAGCCATTGGTATGCAAAGACGATTGCCAAATCCGCGCCCTTGGCCAGACTCGCAGCGGCCTGCAGGTCTTTTCCGGAATCGAAGTCGATCTTCGTATTCGGCAGTTTTGCTCGTAGAGCCTTCAACGGCGATGTCGGGAACCAAATGTGTTGCTGCCATTCGGTAGCGCCCTTGCCGGGAGGCAGGATTGCATTGCCGCCAGGCGGGTCCACCTGCGCCGACCCTCCACCGGAAATCATGCCGACGTCGGCATGTCCGCCAATGATTGCGATGCTGTGGACTTTCGAAGGATTGATTGGCAGCACCGTGGGGCTGTTCTTGAGCAGTACGATGCTCTTCTCTTCAACTCGTCGCGCAACTTCAAAACCCCGCTCGACATCCACGACGGTCTTTTGCGGAGGATCGTCCACGATCCCTGAAAGGAACTCCGCATAGAGAATGCGCCGTGCGTGATCGTCGATTTCCTTGAGCGGCACCTTTCCGGCTTCCACTGCTGCTTTCAACTTTGGACCGAAGAACTCAGCCATCGGCTGTTCTTGATCGAGCCCGGCAGCGGACGCTTTCTCAGTACTGTGGGTTGCAGCCCAGTCGGAGATCACAAAACCTTGAAAGCCCCAATCTTTCTTGAGTACATTTTGCAGTGTGTAGTGATTTTCACAACCGTAGTCTCCATTGATTCGGTTGTAGGAACACATCACCGCGCCGGGATTCGCAAGGGAGATGGCGATGTGGAAGGCGAGCAAGTCGGATTCCTGCATCGCCCGCTTCGATAGGACAGCGTTCACGAAAAAGCGGCCCGTCTCCTGGTCATTCATCACATAGTGCTTGATGTCGCCGATGACATGCTGAGCCTGCTCGCACTTCATGAGATTGCCAACCACTGTCCCCGCAAGCAGCGGATCTTCACCCGCATACTCAAAGGTGCGTCCATTTCGGGGCTCGCGAGCCAGATCGACTCCACCCCCCAGAGTCATGTTGAACCCCTGCGCCCTGAGTTCCTGTCCGATGACCGTGCCGAATGCGCAAGCCGAGTCAACGTCCCAGCTCGATGCCGCTCCCAGGCTCGATGGCATGGCCGTGGAATACCTTCCGTTCGCTCCGCTGTCTCTGACCCCATAGCCTGCATCCGAAATCAGCAGAGGTGGAATTCCAAGGCGCTGTACTCCCTCAACGTATCCCGCTCCGCCGTTGGCCAGATGCGTGAGCGGCATCTGCCATTGAGGGGCATGTGCCATTCCATTCCCGTGCAACAGCGCCAGCTTTTCATCGAGCGTCATCTGTTTGAGAACGAGCTCCGCCCGTTCCTCCGGGGCGAGCCCAGGTTTTATCCAGGGCCTGTCGGTACTTTGAGCCGCCACGACGGATGCCGCTGACAGAGCGCCAAAGATTGCGGCGATGAAAAACAAGAGACAAAACCTGGAGTCCCGATTGAAACGGGGTTTCCGAGAGGTATTCAGCAGAGCGACAAAACTCATTTGCAGCCTTCCATTCTGTTTTGAATCAAAAACCTGGCGTTCTTGGGGTGAAGCGCTTTGAGGCGCGTAACTCCGCTTATGGCCGCAGTGACCAAGCCAGTTGTTTCCTGTTTTCCTTTGATCGCGCGCGGAAACCCTTGCCGCCGTCAGGATGGTCGATGAGAGCATCGCCGAAGGGGCAAGCCCACGCATGGTCCTCATGGGTGGGTCTCTCTTCCTTCGCGCTTCGATCGTGTTGGATTCCCCGCATGAATGCAGGCTAGGCAACTCGGGACCCTATTTGAAAGGCTCATCGTGCATCAGACAGGATGAAGAGGATATAAGCTAAGTATTTCGAACTAGATAGTCCCTTGCCAGGAGGCCGTTCAAGGGACTGTATCATACAGAGTTTCAGCCCCGGAAAAGGGAATCACCAAGTCCGTACAGCGACAACGGTGGGTGGGCCGGGATGCCCCTCAATCACGTTCGCCTCGATCACGGCTTCAAAGTTCAGTTGGTCCCAGTTCTTCGGAGCCTTTTGCAGCACGGCATCCAGGTACGCCTGATTGGAGACGACCTCGCTTGCAGCTTCGGTTCCTTCCCCCAAGATTCCGGCCAGGATGATGATGGGCTCCCCGGTGACCTTGTCGTGAAGTCTCGCGACTACGGCATAGTCGCGTGCAAGGCTCTTGCCCGGAACATGCCATTCAAGCATCCAGATCTTTTTGGGCGAGGTTGTCCGGTCGACCACCATCCGAACGTGGTGATTGTCGTATTCAAACCCGACCGGCAAATCTTGCGTTATTCGCAGCGTCCATGGATTGTCGAAAGCACCAATCAGAACGAAGGGGCCCTCTCGCAATTGAGCAAAAGTGGTGTTTGAAGAGGCCAATACGCGGAATTCGCCATTCTTCGGCACAAGAGGCGCTATGGAACGCGCCAGTGTAACAACATCGTAGACATTCAGGCTGGCGCTCTCGCCTGCGGGAATCGCGGGAACCGTTCTGCTTTGGAGATCGACAGAATCTGTCGGCACGCCGAGGCAATAGGTAACCCGGCTTGAAGTCGCGGTGATTGGCTCCCAGAAACGAGCTAGACTTGAGGGCTCGCTGGGGCGCGCGGCAGCGCTCGGAGTCCGCACACGCCCAATACCGAAGCCAAGAACCACAGCGAAGAAGAGTGCAACAGTTATTAACAGCCATTTGTAAGCTGCATTACGTGCACGTTCTCTTTTGGATTCTGCCGCCTGAATTTCGGAGGCAATTGGGTGTTGAGGCAACGACTCAACCTGCTCAATCGCCGTCGGTTTATCGGCGGGGGCGGAGGAATGATGTGCGAGCTCGCGAAACGTGGGGACGTAGGAACCTAGAGGCAATTCGATGACCAGCTCCCCCGCATGGTCGGGGCTGTAGTAGTACTGGATGAGCCGTTTCCGAACCTCAGCCGCTGTCGTGCGCACCACAGGATCGAGGTTTACATCGTAGCTCGGTTCGCGTCCGAAAGCCTCGACGCCGATTGTCCGCTCTTTCAAAGCACCTGCGCTGCCAAGCAAGGTTTGCTCGACAATGTATTTGAGCAACACTGGATATCGCTTGCTGTTGGTGAACAATGGGTGCGCAACGAGGCGTCGCAGTTGTTCGCGAACCTCTACCGCACTCGGTGGAGATTCAGCCAAGATCGTGTCTTTGTCGGATTGTTGCGATATACCCATCTTGCACTCTTCGGCATGCGTGAATGAGCTGGCTGCACCGCTCAAAACCTTCAAACATTCTTCGCACTTCATTCCGGCGAGGCCGTAGCCGCAGACCACGTGTTCTGGACGACCCTGCGCCGGGGCTTGCAGGAATCCCTCACCATTCTATTTGCTGGGTCAGAATCGTGTGCCATCCAGCTTTCGGAAAGCAGGGTTATTCTTCTTAACATGTTGAAACCAATGATGGGATTGCGTTCGATTTGAGATGACTTGCAGGAATGAGGACACAAGGCGCCGTCGCGCGAAGCACCAGTGAACAGGAGTCGGAGTTCGGGACCACCGATCGCCGGGCAGTGAATTCCGCAGAAGGAGCTTACTGCTCTTTGTCCGTACCATCGAGGAAATCGATGAGCTGGGGCGCGCGGTCCTCACGTCGCTACAGACCTTGGGCCAGCGATTTGAACGTCGATGCAGTTGAGGCAGTGGGAGCCCAATCAAATAGCCAATTCGAATGGCGGGAAGTTGCCCCAAGTCCGGGCATTGCGGCTTCATCTATCCACTTGAACGCTTCGGGTTACTTCGAGCGCGCGACGTTTCCGGATCTGCACGACGTCCATGGTCATCGCGAAGGTAGATGCGGATCTTAAGCGCCGTCAGGTTCACATCCGGAAGTCAAAATCGCTGGCTTCGGAGCGCACACTGGACCTGACTTCCGAGTCATGCGAGGTCCTTGGGCGGCGAATGCGCGTCTTCTTCTGTGAGCTTTGTGCATCGAGCCATTTTGGCGGTGACTTGATGCCGCATTCAAGGGTGGCCGCGGTGGGTGAACCCGAAAACTACAGGTCGCAACTGAATCCAAGCGCCGAGACCATCAAGACCTTGACGCATTCGGGCCTGCCGAACTTAGAGCCTCGGGTCGACGGGTTCGCTCGCCAGGGCCAGGACTCCAAAGGCACACTCTTGCGTGCGCGCAATGGCTCTTTTCGAATGAATCGCCCCAGCGCCTCGATGCCCAAGGCAAACCTTCGCGACCTGAATGCAGCCGTGGCGCGCATGGCCACGCTTCTCGCGGGGGCATCTCCGTCGAGATCTTCGATGAAGAGATCGTGCGGCTCAACGCATCCTGGCGAGCCAATCGGAAGAGCCCGGAAGCGATGCGTTTGAGCGCGATTCTGACCACTGAGCAACTGGCCAAATTGATCCTTTCGACCGCTTGCAATTGGAGCAAATGGCCGAGGTGTGCTCCCGATGTCGCTCGTTTTTCGAGTCTGGCCGACTCCAGTTCAGCCACTCGCGTACCCTGAAGGTCACCGCCAACGACGCCGACCGCCTGCGAAAATACCTGGCACGCTTTGGGCTGGAATGGTCGTCGATTTCTGCCAGCTAAGGCCACGACCCCGGCCCCGGCCCCTTTCTTCCCCTTCATGCTTAGCGCGATTCTCTTCCGCCCGGTGTGCATCTAAGCGCTCCGCGATTCAAGCTCCGGCACACCCGCATGTTCCTCATGGATGTGTGCTTTGCGCCCTTGCCGAAGAGAACCTGATTCACGGCCTTCTGTTCCGAGCTCTGGACCGCTAGTGGGGAGGAATGCGGGCGGTTATCGCAAGCGCCGCGTTCTTCGCCATCTACCATCCGCCGCTCGCCTGGCCGCCCGTCTTCCTGCTCGGCGCAGCGAATTGCCTTCTTTTCAAGAAGACCGGGAGCCTTATCCCGTGCGTCGCGCTCCACATGATTTACAACTGCGTCGTCCTGTCTCTGTGACCCTGTCTGGGCCACCTTGGGAGTTGCCCTCTCTGACGGTTGCCGATTCGCACCATTTTGGACAGATGGACCTACGCCGCGCTTGACCGCAGAGCCCAACGATGCGACTACTGGATCTTGTAGCCGAGGATTCATCGATGCGCATTATCGCTATTTCAGATACCCACGGTCTCCACAACCGAATCGAGAATCTTCCTGAAGGAGACTTCCTGATCCATGCTGGCGACTTCATGAATTCCGGTTACGACCCACAAGACATCTTGTCTTTCAATCGCTGGCTGGGAGAGCAGCCGTTCCAGCACCGCATCGTGTGCGCCGGCAATCACGACCGGCATTTTCAGAACGCTCCCGAACAGGCCCGCGCCATGCTGACCAACGCAGTCTACCTCGAAAACTCCGGCACAACGATCTCCGGTGTGACGTTCTGGGGTTCACCCTACACACCCGAGTTTCTGAACTGGGCCTTCATGTATCGTCGCGGCTTGGGGGCCAAGCTGTATTGGGATCAGATTCCCATGAATCTGGATGTCCTCATCACCCATGGCCCACCATTCGGGATTCTTGACCAGGTTGCGCCGGGCGGCGATCATCTTGGATGCGAAGAACTGCTTAGGGCCGTGGAAGAAAAGAAGCCCAAAGTACATATCTTCGGGCACATTCATGGAGGCGCCGGAAATCTTGACCTTGGAGCCACACGGTTCGTCAACGCCGCCTACCTGAACGAGCGGTACCAGCCCTTGACGCCAGCAGGGAAGGTGCGTGTGATTGACCTCTGACCGGCTCCTTGTTTGACGGCTGCTCAGAAGGGATTCCTATGAAATGATCCATCGCACAATTACGCCTTCTGAAAGTTGGGCAAGTTCCCCCGCGCCCGAGTGGTGATGGGTTGGGTTGAACTCGTCTATGTGGCCAATCTGAAAACCGGTCTTGGGGTTCCACCTCGCGGCGCCATTTCCATGCAACCAGCATTCACACTAGTGCCGCGCTGCAATCCGTGAGGGTATGAGCTTCGCACAACGACTTCACGCCAGACTTGCACCATATGGTTTGGCTAGCGCTAGGTGGCCTTTCGAACTCACCCAAGGAATCACCCAAGGTTGAAACGGCTTACACGTAAATACAGGTGCTTAGGCGGAATTCCGTGTGCGGTTAAGTTGTCGAAAGTACAGGTAAGATGCAGATCGACACGGAAGAGGCCGCTGGTTCGAATCCAGTCGTGCCTACCATATGTATCAATGGTTTACAGGTTTTCAGTTCTTCTCATTCCAAAATGGGGTCACAAATGTCCAGGTGAGGAAAACTCATTTCGCCCCACTGTTGCGCGGGGTGGAGCGGGCTCGGACAAGATCATCTGCACTACTTTGGTCTGGGCTGTGCATTTGTCCTGAGAAGGGGCTTGCGCTTACATCTCCATTTTGATTCTGGCGTTCGCATGGCGTAGCGAGTCCTGACCGACCTTGACATCTGCCCCCTTGGACTTGAGCAGATGCGTAGGTGTGCCTGAAGGAATGCGAACAGATGCAGGTATTTCCGGCTGAGGCCGCTATTCCACGGTCACTGACTTGGCCAGATTTCTGGGCTGGTCGACGTCGCAACCACGACGGACTGCGATGTAGTAGGCCAGTAACTGGAGGGGTACGATCTCGATGAGCGGGCTGAGGAGCTCAATGGCAGGCGGTATGTAGATGACGTGCTCCACCAGGCCACTGAGGGTGGTGTCACCCTCGGTGGCTACTGCGATGACGCGACCGGAGCGGGCGGTTACTTCCTGGATGTTGGACAAGGTCTTCTCGTAGCGCAGCTTGGAGGCCGGGTCGGATTCGTCGCGGGTTGCGAGCACGACAACGGGAAGGGTCTCATCGATCAGGGCGTTGGGCCCATGCTTCATTTCGCCTGCGGGGTAACCCTCGGCGTGGATGTAGGAGATCTCTTTGAGCTTCAGCGCACCCTCAAGGGCGATAGGGAAGTGGATTCCGCGACCCAGGTAGAGGAAATCGCGAGCGGTGGAGAACTCCTTGGCAAGCTGTTCGCATTGGCCAGAACGAGAGCGCAAGACCTCCTCGATTTTTGCGGGAATGCGGCTCAGCTCCTGAATGAGGGCCACGGACTGGGCGGTGTCGATGCGGCCGCGCAGTTGGCCCAGTTTGAGCGCCAGGAGGAACAAGGCGGTGAGTTGGGCGGTAAAGGCTTTGGTGGAGGCCACGCCGATCTCGGGACCGGCGTGGGTATAGACGGCGCCGTGCGCCTCGCGGGCAACCATGGCATCGACTACGTTGCAGATGGCGACGGTTTTGGAGCCGAGGCTCTTCATTTCCCTTTGGGCGGCCAGGGTGTCGGCGGTTTCGCCCGACTGGGTGATCAGCAAGCCCAGGGCATTGCGATCGGGAATGGGATTGCGATAGCGATATTCGCTGGCGTAGTCCACATCGACGGGGAGGCGCGCGAGCCGCTCGATCATGTACTTGCCGGCGGTTGCCGCATGCCAGCTTGTGCCGCAGGCCGCGATGTTGATGCTTGAGGCAGACGCCAGTTCGTCGTCGTCGATCTTCATGTCGCCCAGGAAGACCTTGCCGGAATCCAGGGAGACACGGCCCCGCGTGGTGTCGGTAATGGCCCGGGGCTGCTCCCAGATCTCCTTGAGCATGAAGTGCTTGTAGCCGCCCTTTTCGGCCTGAATGGGATCCCATTGGATGCGGGTGAGGTTGCGCTGGATGGGGTTTCCGCTGAAGTCGGTCAACGCCACGCCGGCAAGGGTGAGGACGGCCATGTCGCCGTCGGCCAGGAAGTAGATGTTGCGCGTGTGGTGCAGGATGCCGGGCACGTCGGATGCGACAAAACACTCGCCCTCGCCTACGCCGATAACGACGGGCGGCCCGAAGCGTGCAACTACGATCTTGTCTGGTTCGGCGGCGCATAGGACGCCAAGGGCAAAGGCCCCGGTGAGACGCTTGACGGCCCGGCGAACTGCCACCTCGAGGGAAACAGCGGCACCCTCAGCCTGGGCATCCAGCTGGACCTGTTCGATCAGGTGGGCAATGATCTCGGTGTCGGTTTCGGTGACAAACTTGTGCCCTTGGGCGGTGAGTTCGCGCTTGAGGTCAAGGTAGTTCTCGACAATGCCGTTGTGCACGACCACGATTCGGCCGGTGCAGTCGCGGTGAGGATGTGCGTTCTCTTCCGTGGGGCGGCCGTGGGTTGCCCAGCGGGTATGGCCGATGCCATAGGTGCCGTCCAGCGGATGCTCGCGGAGCACCTCTTCGAGGTTGACGAGTTTGCCCGGAGCGCGACGGACTTCAAGCGTGTCGCAACCAGGATGACCGACGGCGATGCCTGCCGAGTCATAGCCGCGGTACTCGAGACGCCGAAGCCCCTCGATGATGACAGGGACTACCTTTTTGGGACCGACGTAGCCGACAATTCCGCACATGCTTGGATTCTAACCCACGGCGGGGCAGAGGATTGCACCATCCGGCGCCCCGACGGGTCGGCCGAGTAGCGGCTTAAAGGCCGCTATTCCTCAATGCGGTAGGTGAATTCTTCGATGACGGGGTTGGTGAGAACCTCGCGGGAAATCCGCTCCACGGAGGCCCGTGCCGCATCGGCGTCGAGGCCATCGGCCAGCGACAGCGCGAAGTATTTGCCCTGGCGCACCGCGGTGATGTCCGCGAATCCGATCTTTCGCAGAGCGTTCTGGATGGTTTGGCCCTGAGGATCCAGGACCGATGTCTTCAGCGTGACATAGACATGCGCCTTCATTATCCGTGATTATAGTATCTCCGGCGGTCGAACGGGGTCCCCGACGAATGTCCCCGTCGCTCGATTGGGACTCCGGCGATGGCCCTAGCAAGTCGATTCCCCGCATCAGGTTCATTTCCCCAACCCGTAAGGAGAAACAAAAGAGATGGTTAACTATTTGGAATTGCCTATAGGCGATCGTGCCCCCGAGGTGTTTCGCGCGGTCATCGAGATCCCTCTGGACGGAACGCAAAAGTTCGAATACGACAAACAACTGCATGTTTTCAAGCTGGACCGCAACCTGCATTCTCCGGTCCACTACCCAGGCGACTATGGATTCATTCCTTCCACGTTGAGCGACGACGGCGACCCGTTGGACGTGCTGGTACTGGTGCCGGGACCGAGCTTTCCGGGCTGTGTGCAGGAGGTTCGCCCCATCGGCCTTTTGGAGATGCTCGACCAGGGTGTGCTGGACGAAAAGGTGCTGGCGGTCGGAAACAACAATCCACGCTTCAACAACGTGTGGAATTACACCGACATTTACCCGCACATGCTGAAGGAAATCACTCACTTCTTCTCGATCTACAAGGATCTTGAAGGCAAGCGGGTGGAAGTGAAGGGTTGGCACGATGCGGCCTATGCCCGCGATCACGTGGTGCGCGCCGCCAAGCAGTTTGTGGATGGCAAGGCCGCGAAGGCTCAGAAGTAAGCAACTCCGGCTGCCCAGGTTTCGATGCCGAGGCCTGGGTGTCCGATATCCAGTCAAACGCATGGATTTTCCCGCCCCGGAGGCCCGTTTCCCGGGGTATCACTGGGCGTAAGTCGTTTGTTTTCAACGTCTCCACAAACCGCAAATAGCGTAACGTGTTTTGTTTCAGTCAGATAGCCAGAAAAGCCGGGGGGGGAGAGGTAGGGGTGGTCAGGGATTCGGGCGTTTCGACCCGTTTCGGGCCCACAAGTGTTCTCAAAAGGGCCTTCGATATCTTTATTCTGCGCCAATCGGAGTTAATTCCCTGCAAGGGATGGAGGTTGGGCTCATTTTTTGCGGGGGAGCGGCAGCCTATGCTGAAAGATACCCTCCGCAAAAGGTACACAATTCAAATGCAGGTGTCCCGATGGCACACCGCTCCCCAAAGCTATCGGGCATTGGTGGCGCCTTTGAGATAGGAGTCAGCCGCGCCCCATGCATCGCAAAGCAAGGTCGCATGGGGCAGTCGATTTGGAGTCGTCGATTAGAGGCTCAAGTTGTCCTGTGGGGGACTACCGGTGACATGTCCTGGCCGTTGGTTGAGTTAGGATTTGGCTTTTTGTGCTGCCCAGCGCTTGCGCTGTGCGTCGGCAATCCGCTTGCGTGCCTCGGGGCTCAAGACGCGACCCTTCTTTGCTTTGGCCGGCGCAGCGGCTACGGCGGTCGCCTGCTTGGCTTTGCGGCCACTTAGTTTGGGGGCGACTTTGCTGGTGGCGGCCAGCAGGGAACGAACCTGCGTGAGCCGTGCGATCTCGACGTCGATTAGGGCAAGGATAGATTCGGTTGACATAAGTCAAGAATAACTGAACGAAGAAGTTTTGCACAGCCTTGAACGGGGTCTGCAGAACTTATTCGCAAAGGTGTGGCTCATTTCATTCTGCTTTGCCGACAGCATCGGTCTTGTAGGCCTCTTGCAAGACGGAAAAGGCCAGCTTTTTGTTTCCTTGATCGGAGATAAGTCCCTTGCGGTTGAAGTTGTCCTGGATATCGGCAAGAGGTCTTAGTGGCGACCGAAAATCCATCAGGATCCAAGGGCTCATGCCTCTAAGTTGGGGAATGCGGTTGAGCATGGGGAGTTGGTGGCGATAGATATTGGCCTGATATTCCTCGGTCCACCGCTCGTCTTGGCCGCCATGAAGACCTGCCTTTGCCCCGCCGCCAAACTCGCTGACAATCAGTGGTTTCCGATATTCAATGCGCCATTCGGTAAGATCGGCCGCCGCAGGCGTCTGTTCATACCATCCGATGTACTCGTTGAAGCCGATCACATCCAGCGTCTTACCCAGCGGGTCATCGACGATCTTGGTGTTTCCTTCGCTCCGGACTAACAAGGCCGCCGTGATGAGCCGGGTAGAGTCAAGCTCGCGGGCATGGGCTGCTTCCGATTCGATAAATCGAGTGCGCGCTTCGTTGACGGGGGTTTCATTGGCCATGGACCAGAGAACGATGGCCGCGTGGTTGCGCGAAGTATTGATTTCCTCATCCAGTTGCTGCTCTGCCTTGGCGAGGACCTTGGGGTTATCGAATTGGATGGCCCAGTAGACCGGATTCTCAGACCAGACCAACAAGCCCATGCGGTCGGCTGCCCTAAGCATGGTTTCATCGTGCGGATAGTGGGCCAGGCGCACGAAGTTGGCTCCCAACTCCTTGGCCCAGCCCAACAGGGTCTCGGCATCCTTTTCTGTGTTGGCACGGCCAGTGCGGAAGGGCGCTTCAGCGTGGATGCAAATGCCGCGCAGAAAGATGGGCTTTCCATTCAGCAGTATCTCGGTGCCGCGGGTTTCAATGGTCCGGAAACCGATCAGATCCTCTATCGAGTCTTGGCCAGCGCTGACAATTACCTTGTAGAGCTTGGGGGTCTCCGGGGTCCAGCGCTCCAGGCTCGAAGCGACCAGGAGAATCTTCGCCCGACCATCGACCTGGAGGACGCCGGAGCCTTTGGAGTTAAGCTCGGGAATCTGGACTTCGACTTTGTCACCAAGGCGCCCGCCGACGACATGGACCCATCCCTCTATATGGGCAAGATGGAGGGAACCGACGATCCCAAAGTCATTGCCGTGGGGGGTAAGTGTCTCCTCCGGGGTGCGCGATAGATGGACGTCGTATTGGTCAATGAAAGCGTCGGGAACTTCGATGAGGGATACCGAGCGAGTAAGGCCACCGTAGTTCCACCAATCGGTTTTGAGGGTGGGAATGTTGTCTTCGCGCCGGGTATTATCAACGGCGGCAACTACAAAGTTGGACCCGGCCTGGACCGCGCTGGTTATCTCGCAGTTGAAGCTGGTGTAACCTCCTTCGTGTTCGCAGACTTTCTCCCCATTGACCCAAAACCAGGAGCGGTAGTTGGCTGCACCCACATGGAGAAAGATGCGGGTATGTTCCTTGGGCCGGTAGTTGAAGTCGCGCTTGTACCAGACCGGGCCCTCGTAATAGAAGAGGGATTCCCGCTGAGTGTTCCAGTCTCCCGGGACTTTGAGCGAAGGGGCCTTGGAAAAGTCATACTCTGTTGGCCTTGTATCTCCAGGCTTCGCCTTGAGGTTCCGAAAGTAGCCTGAGAAGCCGTTCGAGTAAGGGTCGACAATGGTGCTCCAGTTTCCGTCCAGCGAGGTGGAAGGGCGCCTGTCTGCATCGGTGAGTACCATTGGGGCTTGCTCGGCATAGCAGGCTATCGGCAAAAGGAATGCGGAAATAGTTAGCTGGAAGGCGATCTTGGCAGACAACGACATTCTGGGGCTGGGAGACAGGCAAAGATGCAGATGCTTCACTGGGAGCCTTCTTGGACAGGAGATTGGATCCGTGCGGTGATTGGGAATCATTGGCCTCGATGAGAAATCCCGAGCCGACTAGCCATCTTATCGCCCGTTGAGGCTGGTTGTATATCGGTCGGCCATCGCGCAATCGTATTGCCCAGAAGCCAAGGGGACAGGCAGGTTGCCTGTCCCCTTGGCGCAGAGATACAGCTTTCGCGGTTTTAAGGCTCAGGCACCCAGATACTCTACGTGGACATAGGTGCCAAGACGGACGTTGTAAGCGAGGTACCAACCATCGTGGTCTGGATCCTCATAGATCACAATCTGGTCGGAGTCCCACAACCATCCGTCGCAAAAGGCAATGTCGGCGGCAGCGACATCCCAGTACCAACCATTGAACCAGAAGCGGCCGGGGCCGCCGCCGCCGAGGCGCCACACATGCTCCCTGCCAAATCCACCGGTGAATCGACCATGGGCAAAGGGGTGGTCGACATGATAGCGGGCGTCGTCTCTTCCGGTGTCGTGGCCGACCCAGGTCTTTCCGTCGACGTGGGGAGCATTAGGGTGACCCTGCTTGTCGCTGTAGTTCCTGTTCTGTTGAACTGGATGGGGCGCTCCCCTCATCGGCTCAGGCCCTCTCTCGGGAATCGCTTGGGGCCGCATGGCACCGCCTCCTTCCCGGTGCTGGGCAAACCCCGGCACGGCGAGGAACAGGAGGCTGGCAAGTGCGATTTGAATCGGTTTCATTTTCTCCTCCAGATGCCGCGGGGGGAGCAAGCTCACCCGAGCCGCAGAAACTCCCTTTGCGGGTCATCGTTCTTTACGATAATCCCCGGGTCGCATAGGTTGGCTACCCAAGACCTTTATTTCCCCTTTGCACAGTGCCCCACCGATTTCTCTGGGGTTGTCATTGCCTTTGGGTCGTGGCATTTGGAGGAGGGTGACATGCGGAGATGAAGAAGGGAAGCCTGAAGAGGCTCCCCTTTTGGTGAACGATTATGCTGTTTTGTTGCTTGGGGCCAGGAACTAAGCTTCGACGACTACGTGCGAGCGCTTCCACGCATAGAGTGGGAAGCGATTGGCCAGCTCGGCTACCTCGCAGCGAATGTGCTCCAAGGCCGCATCGTCGTTACGCAGATCCAGTGCCTTGGTGATCCAGGTGGCGATCTGGCGCATTTCCGTCTCCTTCATGCCGCGGGTGGTCAAGGCGGGCGTGCCGACACGGATACCCGAGGGCTTCATCGGCGGGTTGGTGTCGAACGGGATGGAGTTCTTGTTGACGGTGATGCCGGCTTTGCCCAATGCCAGCTCGGCCTCGGAGCCCAGGATTCCCTTTTGGAAGGTATCCACGAGCATGAGGTGGTTGTCCGTGCCACCGGAGACGATGCGGAAACCGGATTCTTGCAGCGCGAGGGCGAGGATCTGGGCGTTTGCGACAATCTGCGCTGCGTAAGTCTTGAATTCGGGCCGCAGGGCCTCACCGAAAGCCACTGCCTTGGCGGCGACGATGTGGACTAGCGGGCCACCTTGCTGGCCGGGGAAAACGGATTTATCGATTTCCTTGCCGATGGTCTGTCCGGGCTTTTCGCCGACTTGGTAGTCCTTGCCGCAGAGGATCAATCCGGAGCGAGGTCCGCGCAGAGTCTTGTGCGTTGTCGTGGTGGCGATGTGCGCATGAGGAACCGGCGAGGGGTGGACGCCGCCAGCTACGAGCCCGGCGATGTGCGCCATGTCGAAGACATAGGTAGCACCGACCTTGTCGGCGATTTGGCGCATGCGGGCGAAATCCCAGAGGCGAGGATACGCGCTGCCGCCGCCAATGATGACCTTGGGCTTCTCGCGTTCGGCAATGGCCTCAAGCTCGTCGTAGTCGATCAGTTCGGTGTCTTTGCGGACATGATAGAAGGTAGTCCGGTAGAGCTTGCCGCTGAAGCTTAACTTGTGCCCGTGGGTGAGGTGGCCTCCGTGGGCAAGATCCAGGCCCAGAATGGTGTCTCCGGCCTGAAGGACCGCTGCGTAGGCTGAGGCATTGGCTTGCGATCCGGAATGCGGCTGCACGTTGACGTATTCCGCGTCGAATATTTGCTTGGCCCGGTCGCGCGCCAGATTCTCAACGACATCGGCATACTCGCAGCCGCCATAGTAGCGGCGTCCCGGATAGCCCTCTGCATACTTATTAGTGAAAATGGAGCCAGCCGCTTCCAGCACGGCTTCAGAGACGAAGTTCTCGCTGGCAATCATTTCCAGCCCCTCGTGTTGGCGGAGGGTTTCATGGTCAAGAGCGGCTGCCACTTCGGGGTCGGCTTGGGCGAGTGTGAGGGATATGCGGTCGGTCATATAGGAATTTTAGACCCATTCAAAGCTCGCTTCAAAAGAGGAATTGAGGGGTCGCAAGTTGGCGGGAGTTGACGAGTCCCAGGCCCAGGCGGCGGTCTAGCATCTTCAGGCTGGTCTAGAACCGATTAAACTGGAGATGCAATAGATCTGGGATGTCGCTATTTCAGATTCCCTGAGGACCTTTGATGACGACCTGTTCAAAACGTCTGGTACCGTTTCTTGTGCTTGCGGCAGCGTGGTTGCCGGGATTTGGACAGGGGCCGGCAATGACGCCTTCAAACGTGGACGCTTCTGTGCTGGCCAAGGCTAATTCGGGGGACGCAGCAGCGCAGGTGCAAGTTGGAGACAGCATTAGTGGCGCTGCCAGCGCGTCGGGGCTGGAGGCCAGAAAGCTGGTTGAGTCCTATAAGTCCGCAGCGGCCTGGTACCGGAAAGCTGCGGATCTTGGGTCAGTGGACGGAGAGCTTCGCCTGGCAGCCGTTTATCGAGACGGCAAGGGCGTGGAGAGAGACATGGTGCAGGCTGCTGCCTGGTACCGCAAAGCCGCGGAACAAGGGAACGTGGGAGCCCAAGCGACGCTAGGGGTTCTGTATTCGATGGGCCAGGGGGTTCCAAAAAGCGAAGTGGAAGCCTTTTTCTGGCTGGATCTTGCGGCATCGGTAAAGGGGCCGAACCAAGAGAAATATGCCGCGAATCGGCAGATGATTGGCACCCATATCACGGCCGATGAGCTTTCCGACGTGCAGGACCGCGTGGCTAAGTGGCAGTCAGAGCATCCACGGTAGGCTGGGATACAGCTATTCTGTTGTGGATGAGATTCCTCCTGAAGTTCCGGCAGTTCTCCCTGGTTGGCGGGCTTGGCGCAGTTGTTTTGCTTGTCTCCGCCGCGTGCGTTGGGCAGGTTTCTCAGGTAACGCTTGAGCCAAGCCTAGTGGAGGCCGGGTCGCCCGTTTTGATCTATGTGAGGGCCGAGCGAGATGCGAAGCTCGAGGGCGACTGGATGGGGCGAAAGCTGCAGTTCTTTCCGGGGCGGGACGAGAACGGGTGGTTTGCTCTGGCCGGGGTCGATGTTGAGGCTCCCTCGGGAGCCTCAACCCTGCGGATTGTGTCTAGGGTGGGAAACGTGGAACACGATCTGAGCCGCAAAGTGGAGATTTACGCCAGCCACTACCGGACTGGAAAGCTAACCGTAGCGCCGAAGTTTGTTGAACCCGAGGCCGAAGCTTTGAAGCAGATTGAGGAAGACAGCAAGCTGAAGGCAAAGGTGTTTGAGGTAAGCGCAGATCGGGCTCTATGGGCCGGTAGCTTTCACGCTCCGGTGACCGCTGCGCCGACGGACAGCTTCGGCACGCGAAGGATGTTCAACGGGAAGCTGGCGAGCGTCCACAAGGGGATGGATTTTCGTGCGGGTACGGGAACGACCGTCCGAGCGGGCAATAGCGGGGTGGTGGTGTTGGCGCGGCCGCTCTACTACGAGGGGAACTGCGTTTTTGTCGACCACGGACTGGGGCTGTTCACGCTCTATCTGCACTTCAGTCGAATCGACGTGCGCGAAGGCCAGCAAGTGGCCGCGGGTGACAGACTCGGCCTGAGCGGGGCCACCGGTCGGGTAACCGGGCCGCACCTGCATTGGGCTGTCCGGTGGGAGGGGGCTTACCTGGACCCGGCGAAGTTGTTGAGACTTGACCTCAGCACGGTGCGTTAGGGAGAAACTGGCTCTTCTTCCTCGACCTTTGCGGGGATTTCCGCCACTGAGAGGCTGCCCGCCTTCTCGATGCGCAGCGCTTTGAACGCCCGGTAGACAAAAGAGCCTAGAAACCAGCCATCGAGGTATTTATAGGGCGTCTCTCCTGTGGTGTAGTGGCCACAGGGCAGGACGCGGGACTCAAAATTCAGGCCGATGCGACGGAATGCCGCGACCACTTCGAGCGAGTATTCCTTGGGGAAGGTCAGGTCATAGTCCGCGTAGACCAGGAGGACCTTCTTGTTCGGCCCGCCGGCTTCAGGGCTGACGATTTTGGGATAGAAGCTGCAGGGACTGACCGCAGCCCACAGGGCTCGGATGCGCTCCTGGGTCAGGCCGGCTTCTTCGAGCCCTTGTTTGATGTGCCGCGTACTTTGACCGACCCAGACAACATCGCCGAATGCTGTGGAGGCGTGGTTGAAGGCGTTGACCCTCAAACGCGGGTCGTGGGCGGTGGCCATGAATGCATAGCAGGATCCGAGGCTTGTGCCGAGCACGCCAAAATGCTCATAGCCTTGCTCTTCGAGCCAGTCGACGCAGCAGCGGATGTCGACGACAGCCTGGCGGCAGGCCGCGATGGTCCGCCCGATATTGGCGCTGACCGAATAGTCGGAACGCTCCAATTCTTCCGGGCGGCGGATGTCATGGTAGGGCATGGAGAGGCGCAGTGCGGAGATGCCCATCTGGTTGAAGATGGTGCACAAGGAGTTGTGGCCAAGGCCGTCGGAATTCCATTGGGGCAGGACCACAATGGCTTGTTTGGGGCGTTTGGGATCTTTGTGCTCAGGCGCAGGATACCAGCGAGCGTTGACGAGGTCGTTTTCCGGGTAGGGTGAGCGCTCGGGGGAAGTGAAGCGCAGATACCAGGCCGGAGCCAGCGTGCCTACAGTAGCCTGGCGGCGCATGGCGGCGTCTTGGGCCAGGGTTTCCGGCCGAACATTGGTGGGGTAGAGCTGGGGGTATCTCTCTTCCAGGCGGAAATCCGTGGGCCGCTCGTAGCCGAAGAAGGCATCACTATGGCGAACGAGCAGTTGGTTGATGCGCACCAGCGCGGCTTCAGCGGCCGCGTTGTCGCGAATCTCCTCAGGCCGCGGGATGAAGGAAGCGAACCCATGGGCTTCGAGGAAGGGCTCGATCCATTCAAAGCCCCATTCCAGCGGCCGCACCACGCGGTTTTCGTCACGGGTGGTGAGCCGTGTTTCCCAGTCGTACATCCAGCGGGCGTAGCGTTTCTTGATCATGATTTCTGTTCAAGTTTACCAGCGTTGGATAAATAGAGCGCGAAACCTTGCTCGCCGAGCAGCTTATGCCAGCGCTTTTCGGCGCCGCCTGGCTCGCTGTTCCGTGGCCAGCCAAGCTAGGCTGAGCAGGGTGACGATGGCGATGATCCCTTGGGAGATGACGCAGTAGAGACACCAGACTTCGAGCACGTCCTTCTCGATATGGCTGAGATAGAGGGCGAAGGCGAATCCGGCGATGGCCATTGCGGATAGCGCTGCTCGACGTCTTGCGAGGGCGAGACCTGCCATGGCAAGGTACCCGGCGATGCCGAGCGCGGCAACCGGCACATGAAAGATCTCGGCAAACGGGCTGTGGTTGACGATGCCGCAGTCCCACTTTTCGTTGATGGAGCAGGGTTCGGTCGCGGTTGAGTAGTGAACTTGCAGGGCCAGCGCGGAAACAAGAACGCCTGCCAGGGCCAGGAGAGCAATCGGAAATCTCATCGTCTTGAGTAGGATGCTAGCAGAGCACCCCGTGCGCGATACCATGGACCCATGACGGAGTCGGCTGGCGGCGGCAAGCGCGTCGCATTTTTTGGGGGGAGTTTCGACCCGCCCCACCTTGGCCATTTGGGCGTAGCGCGAGCGGCAATCGAAGCTCTAGGGCTGGACACGGTGTTGTTTGCGCCTGTGGGTGCGCAACCTCTGAAGGCGCAGGGGTCCACGGCAAATTTTGAAGACCGGTTGGCCATGACGGAACTCGCCATTGGCGGCGAACCTTGTTTTGGAATCTCCCTGGCCGACGCCCCGAGGCCAGACGGGAGCCCCAACTACACCCTGGATGCGCTGCTGGCTCTGCGCGCGGAGCTGCCCGCGGACAGCAGCTTGTTTTGCTTGATGGGCGCGGATTCACTGATGGGATTGCGCCGCTGGCATCGGGCTGTGGAGATCCCCTTCGTTGCAACTCTGATTGTGGCCTCGCGGCCGGGACAGATGCTTGTCGACCTTGTCCCTCTTCTGCCGGCGGGCTTGAGTCTTGTCGATACCCATGCCATGGAGAGCGAAGAGGGCAAACCAACCCTGAAATCGTATCTGGTTGAAAACTCCCGGGGTGAGCGAGCGGCTTTCTATCTGCTGCCCGGCGTACATCTGGATATCAGCGCTTCGGAGATTCGAAGGCAGGTCAGAAATGCCACCGGAGAGCTGGATTCCGGCCAAGAACTGCTTCCGAAAGCAGTGCACGATTGGATCCTAGCTCGCGGTCTGTATCGCCAAGAAGAGCCATAACTTGCCCCTCAACCTGCGGTGGTCTAGGATTAAGTTTGGAGCATATCTACCGAATGACTACAGCAGAAGCAAAGCAACAAACCCGCCTGCAAGTTCAGGCCGCCGCCGCCGTCTGTGAAGACAAAAAGGGCGAAGATACTCGCATTCTGGAGCTGGATCCCGTCGATTCCGGCCTTTCCGATTTCTTCCTGGTGACGTCGGCAACCAACGACCGCCAGGCCGTCGCGATAGCCGATGAAATCGAAGACCGGTTAAAGAAGCAGTTTGGGGTTCGACCTATTTCGATCGAAGGCCGTAGCCAGGGGGAGTGGGTGCTCCTGGACTACTTCAACTTCGTGGTGCACGTGTTTCTGACCGAGCGGCGCACGTTCTACGATATTGAGCGCCTGCGCAAGTCGGCCAAGCCGTTTACCCCGGCCGAGTTCGACGCTGAGTTGAAGGCCGCGCTTTCAGCCAAAACTCTCGCGGTTCGTACCAAGGCCGCCGCCGCAAAGGCCAAGCCGCCTGCCGCAAAGGCCAAGACTGTTCCGGCAAAGAAGGCTGTCCCAGTAAAGAAGGCTGCGAAAAAGGCGGCTGTGAAGGCTGTGAAGAAGAGTGCCGCTCCGGTGAAGGCTG
Source organism: uncultured Occallatibacter sp. (assembly GCA_964560845.1). Classification (GTDB taxonomy): domain Bacteria; phylum Acidobacteriota; class Terriglobia; order Terriglobales; family Acidobacteriaceae; genus Telmatobacter. Next base: position 24,569 of record CAZLMY010000010.1, read on the forward strand.
CAGCTGCCAAGACACCAACCAAAAAGGCAGCGGCGAAAAAGACCAGCGCCAAGAAGGCGCCGGCGAAGAAGGTTGTGGCCAAGAAATCGGCGGCGAAACTGGTGCCTTTGAAGAAGACCGCGGCCAAAAAGGCGCCTGCCAAGAAGACGGCTGCGAAAAAGGTTGCTGTCAAGAAGGCGCCTGCTAAGAAGACGGCCGCCAAGAAGAAGTAATTTGAAGTCTTAAAATGTCAGATACCCCACCCTTGCAGGCGCTTTTGAGAGGCCTGCCGTGTGGGGCATTTTGTTTGGTGCGCAAAGGGTTTCAATGAACGATGGTTCACGCTGGCGGTGAGGACGCCGCCAGTACAGCCGGCTGGGAGGTCGGAGTTACATTTTGTCGATCTGGCCGTGAGAATTGGAGGTTGTGGCTGTGGTTTTCCAGGAATGTGGTTGCGGGCATGAGAAAGGGGACCTGATTGCTCAGGTCCCCTTTCTGTTTTCCGGTGAGGCGTTGGTTTAGAAGGTGAAGTGCAGCTGCAGACGGATGTTGCGGGAGGTCTGATAGAGGTAAGGCTTCCCGTATGCGCTGTTGATGGTCAAAGGTCCGCCGGTAGCGCTGCTGGCTGCCGCGTTCATCTCCGCAGTGTAGTTGTAGGGGTGCATGGCCGCGCCATAGAACGCCGGGCCGCTGAACAGGGTTTGGCCTGCGGGTCCGATGAAGCTGGTGAACGCGTTCGAGTCGATCTGCTGACCCTCGGAGACCACGGAGTGCTGGTTGAGAGCGTTGGCAAAGGTGGCGTCGAAGCTGAGCGTCTTGGACTCAGTCAGCTTGTAAGCCTGACGGATGTTCAAGTCGGTGTCGGTGTACCACGGGGTGCGCTTGGTGTAGGGCGCGCTGGTGGTGATCAGACCGGTGCTGGGGTTCTGGGTTACGTCGATCCACTTGCCACGGTTGACGATGTCGGTCGGGAACGCGCCAGGGAAGGCATAACCCACATCGAGGTAGCTGGTCAGCGGCGTGCCGCTGTAAGCGAACTGGAAGATGCCGAAGTCGGTGGAGAACTTCTTCAACCAGGGGAGGCTGTAGTATGCCTGTCCCTTGAGGGCGTTGGGGCGATCGGTAGGCAGCAGGCCGCTGGACGAGCCGCCGTTGGCATTCCACGAGAAGTGAGGTTCGTCGAACGAACGGCTGTTGTTGGGGGCGTTGCGGCCGCCGCCGCCGTCTGCGACGTCGGTGCTGGTGAGGCCGGTGTAGTTGCCGCGGAAGTTGCTCCACGTATAGGACACGGTGCCCGCCCAGTGATTGGTCGGAGCCTTGGTCAAGCGCAATTCGATGCCGTCATAGCTGCGGGCGGCGGGAATGGTCTTGGACGCGGGGCAAGCATCGCCGGAGCAAGCCGGAGGAGGCACGCCATAGATGAAGTTGTAGAAGTCGTTGAAGGTGTCGTTGACTCCCTGGCCGGGATTGACAATCACGAAGACTTCGCCGACCGATGGATTGAAGATGGAAGAATCCTCGATCACGTGGTCAAGTCGCCTGCGATCCCAACGTCCTTCAAAGGCCAGACTCGGCTTGATCTGGTAGTCGATGCCGAAGTCGGACTCGTGCTGGGCGTACGGCTTGAGGCCGGGGGCCGTGCCTTCTTGCGCGATGCTGCAAGTGGAGCAGGTGGTGGGCCAGGCGCGGAGGTTCTGGTTTTCTAGGAAGGTCAAGCCCGAAGGAGCGCCGGCGCTGCCCCAGCTTGCGGTGCTGCTGGAGGTATAGCCTTCGCAGTCGCGGTTGTCTGAGTTATAGGCCGGGTTAAAGGACGAGAGGTTCGGGGACATCATGGCATACCAGCATTCCTGCCAGTACTGACCGCCGTAGGAGCTGATGGCCACGTTGAGCTTCATCTGGTCAAAGAACATGCCGTAGCCGCCAAAGACCTTCATCTTGCCGTCTTTGAAGACATCCCATGCTGCGCCGATACGGGGAGCAACCTTGTCACCCCATCCGAAGTCGATGGGCTTGGTGATCTTGGCGGTGCTGGGCTGGTTTTCAGCGGGGAGATATTCCTTCTCCAGACGGACGCCATAGTTGACGGTCAGGCCCTTGCCGACGGTCCAGGCATCCTGCACATAGAAGCCATTGTTGTAGCTGATGGCCTTGCCGCCACTGCCGAAGTCATAGATGTCCAGGTTGCCGTAGGTTCCGACGCAGGCCAAATTGCCTGTCATCTTTTCTACCGCTGCGCAATTGGCAGCACCCGTGGGTCCCTGTGGAGAATAGGGCGTTGCGGTACCGGGCCAAACCTGTGTGTAGGCGGTGTTGAAGCCCTGCAGGATGTAATTCGAGTTGCGGTTCATCTGATAACCGAACTTGAAGTTGTGCGTCCCGCCCTTGCCGGATTTGAACCAGGCAAGATCCTGATCGAACTGGATGGCCTTGTTGGAATTGAAGTGAGTGAAGTTGCTGTCGAGGGGAAGATTCTGGCTTCCGAGGCCTTGTTGGAGGTTGGTGGGCAGCGGGTTGCCGTTCGTGTCAGTTCCGCCAATGCCGCTAGCCGCAAAGTAGTTGATGGTGCCGGCCTCGGGGTAACCGAAGTCGTGGTAGTTTTCGAAGTAGTAGCCGAAGCGGGTGGTGGCTACCAGGCTCTGGGTGATGGTGACATCGGCGCCGGTGTTGACCGTGATGTCAGGAGCGGTATAGCCGATGTCGTGGGCGTAGTTGCTGGGTGCGTTTCCGCTGCTCAGGCAGTTGGTGGCGGTGGTCAGCGCGCCAAAGCAACCGGTGTTGGTATTGAAGTAGCCCTGAACCGAGTCACCGCCGGGAAGCGATTCACCGGCCTGACGCTGCCCCTGATAGAGCCAGGAACCGAAGACGCGGATCTTGTGGGTGACTTCGGCGTCGACGCGGGCATACGAATAGAAGGTGTGGGTGTTCTGGCTGAAGGGGATGATGCCGCCGTTGTTGGGGCCGTAGTTCAGCTTCTCTTCATACAGGTTGAACTCAGGGTTGAAGCCGATCTCTCCAAAGATGCGATCTTTGCCGCCGATCTTGGGGACCAGCTTGAGGACCGGACCGCCGAGAGTGAATCCGGGCCAGACGTCGCTGGTGTGGGGACGGACATATTGATAGAGCTGATAGTCGGGGTCGATCTGGCCCCAAGTTGTGGTGGTGCCGACCGAAGCCTGATCGTAACGGGCCTGGGGGTTCGGCGAGCCGTTCATGGCGCCGTCCTGGAACGCGGTGAAAATCGAACCGTGCCAGTTGGCGGAGCCCTTCTTCATGATGACGTTGACCACGCCGCCCAGAGCGCCGCCGTGCTCGGCTTCGATGCCGGAGCTCTTGAGCTGCACTTCCTGGATGAAGTCGAAGGGAACGTTGGTGTGGGAATAACCGCCGATGATGTTGGCGGTCTCCTGGCCTTCAACAAGGTAGGAGTTCTCGGAATCGGAACCGCCGCCGATGGAGTAGCCCACCGAGCCGCCGTTGCCGCCGTTGCCGGGAGAAGTGGCGCCACTGCCGTTACCGAACAAGGCGCCGCCGGCCAGAGGCTCGGCACGAGCCGAAGGTGCGAATTCGATCACCGACTGGAACGAGGTTCCGTGGGGAACGTTCTGCAATTCTTCTTCGGGGATGTTGGTGAGGGTCGTGGTGCTGGTGGTGTCAATCAGCGGACCTTCGGTGTTGACTTCGACAACCGACTTGACCGTACCCAGATCGAGGGTGAGGTTGACTGTGGGCAAGTGGCCGACTTCCAGATTCAATCCGCCGCGCTTGAGGGTTTCAAACCCCTCAGCGGTTACCGTCAGCGTATAGGCGCCGGGGGGCAGGTTGGAGAAACGGTAGTAGCCGCTGGAATCGGTTGTCAGTTCTTTGGAGCCGACAAGCGAGGTTCCGGTGACGACCACCTTGGCGCGGGGAACAACTGCGCCAGAGGGATCTTTTACCGTGCCCTGCAGGCCACCCGTAGTTTCCTGACAATAGACTGGCAGTTGCAGTGTGGTGAGCGTGAACCCGAGGGCTAGCGCTACTGCAAACATGAGAGTCATGCCTTGTAACCGGAAAAATCGCATCGAACTCCTCCAAAGTGTTGGTAAGAACCAGAAGGCCTTTCGGAAAAAGCCTACAGATCCACTAATTGTGCTTCGGCGATTCGGCGGGGTAACCCGAAGCGCAACTGAAGTGCAAAGGTTGACCTAAAGAAAGACGATTAGTATCAGGTATTCACCCTGTGAAGGCCCGAGACCGAACCGCAATCCGGGAAGTCCTAGGGAATCTGATGGTTGAATATAGCAACCCTCGTGCCAAAGGGCACCGATGCTGCAACAAATGATGTATGTGTTGAAATGAAACGGTTTACATATCAGCGAAGGACCGGAGGCGTTTTTGGATCTTGGGGGGTTGATATGAAATTACGGAGAATTTGAGGCTCATATCCCGAAAATGGGTTTCGCCTCTTGTTTTTGGGGAGTTGGGGTATCTGAGGTAAGCGGATCCGGCGCCGGGTACGGTATTCTCGTCCCCATGCACCTTACGCTCTCCCATGTCGGCGCCCGGATTGGCTCAAAAGACGGATTTGAGGCGCTGACGCAGTCTTATCTCGAGCGCCTGGCGCCGTTTGGCCGTGTGCAGACCGAGGCATTCCGGACAGAAGAGGCGATGCTGGAGTGGTTGGCGCGCCAGCAGGGTCGAACCTCGGCTGTTGCGGTGATGCTAGATAGCCGTGGCCGGCAAATGAGCTCGGAGAGCTTCGCTGCCTGGATGGGGTCGCGGAGGGATGAAGGCGCGCAGCACCTGGTTTTCGCCATCGGCCCAGCAGACGGTTGGTCTGAGGAGGCGCGCAAGCGGGCACAATTGCTGCTTTCGCTGGGACCGATGACCATGGCTCATGCCTTGGCCCGGCTGGTGATGGCCGAACAGCTCTATCGAGCATTTACAATTCTCAGTGGCCACCCCTACCACGGGGGCCATTGAGACCCGCGAAGCCGCAACGCCCGACCCTAAAAGATGACCGATTCTCGACGTGGATTGATTCTGATTAACACCGGCCCCGGCAAGGGAAAGACGACTGCCGCGATGGGCACGGCGCTGCGTGCGGTGGGCAATGGCATGCGGGTGCTGATGCTGCAGTTTCTGAAGGGATCCTGGCACTACGGCGAACTGGACGCGGTTCGGCCGTTCGGTTCCAACTTTGTTCTGAAGCAAATGGGCCGAGGATTTGTGAAGGTTGGAGGAGCGGAGACCGACCCCGAGGATGTTCGCCTGGTTGAAGCAGCCTGGGCAGAAGCGCGGGAAGCGATTTACTCTGGGGATTGGGATATGGTGGTTCTGGACGAGATCAACTACGCGATCGGGTACGGAATGCTGGATGCTGCAATGGTGGCAGAAGCGCTGCGGGATCGGCCGGAGATGGTGCATGTGATTCTTACCGGGCGCAACGCACATCCTCTGCTGGTGGAGCTTGCCGACACGGTGACGGAGATGCGAGAAGTGAAGCACGCCTACTCGAAAGGCATCCAAGCCCAGCGCGGCATAGAATATTGATGGGAAGACGTCACGGGTAAGATCCCTTTGGCGCGGCAAGCGAAAACGAGAATCGGCCTTTGGTTTGAGAAAGAGTCTGAATGTCCTGGTTCAAGCGTGAGAATGGCGAATACGAGTCCGGCTCCGGCCCCGATGGCGCGAGAACGGTTCGCACCGAGGGGTTGTGGACCAAGTGTCTGGGTTGTCGCCAGACCATTTTCAAGGCCGACCTGGAAGCGAACATGCACGTCTGCCCCAAGTGCCAACACCATTTCAAGATCGGCGCCCGGCAGCGCATCAGTCTGCTGCTGGAACCCGGCTTTGAGCTGGTCGACACCGGGCTGCGCTCGACCGATCCTTTGAACTTCACCGATGTGAAGCCGTACAAGCAACGGCTGCGCGAGGCTCAGGGCAGGACCGGGTTGAACGATGCCATTTTGAACGCGGTAGGGCAACTCGGGCCGCATTCTGTGGTGGTCAGCGCCATGGAATACGGATTCATTGGCGGGTCGATGGGCGCCGTTGTGGGCGAGACCATTGCCCGCGCAGTGGACCGCGCCCGGGTGGGGCGGATGCCGCTGATCGTGGTGGCGGCCTCGGGGGGCGCACGCATGATGGAAGGTGTGGCGAGCCTGATGCAAATGGCCAAGATCTCCACCGCACTGGCGCAATTGGACGATGCGACGATCCCGTATATCTGCGTTTTGACCGATCCGACGACGGGCGGAGTGACGGCCAGCTTTGCCATGCTGGGGAATTTGAATATCGCGGAACCCGGAGCGCTGATCGGGTTTGCCGGGCCCAGGGTGATTGAACAAACCATTCGTCAGAAGCTGCCGGAAGGCTTTCAGCGGGCCGAATTCCTGCAAGAGAAGGGCTTTATCGACGCCGTAGTGCATCGCCGCGAGCTAAAGTCCTATTTGATCAGGGCGCTGGACTTCATGCAGATTCCGCCTGTGGCGTGAAAATGACCGGGGCGGGTCGCGGCCGCCGGAAAAGGCAAAAAGGGCGCTCGATTGAGCGCCCTTTTTATTGTTTTGGCTTGCACAGGCTGTTGAAAAAATCCTTGTATTGACCAAGAAGTTCTGAAAAGCATCCCTCAGCGGCTAGTGCGATTCCAGAATAGGTGTGCCCTATCTTGCATCGTGCAGGGTCGCCGCTCCTTGGGGTCGCGTCGACTTGAACGCTGCGGTTCCTGGGTACAGTCATTCTGGAATCGCTATAAAGCCACGTTCATTCTATTGGCGTTATCGGCACGCGACCCAGAGGGTTCCCCGGTCGTGCCCTGACGCACCGAGCCTTCCCGAAGCGTTTTTCCGCAGCCTGTTGCAGCCGCGATGTCTTCTTTTTCACGTCAGAAGTAGATCTTGCCGCTGAGTTGGACGGCGCGGCCGCCGGACGGATCACCATTTGGATCCTGGGACTGAACGACGCTGGTGACAAGGCTGAAGTTCGGGCTGCTGAAGTTCCCGTTGGGGTTTGCAAAATTGGCGTGGTTAAACAGGTTGAACGCCTCGAGCCGCAGCTGGACATAGCGGGATGCGTCGGGGGCGAGTTGGAACTTCTTCGACAATTGAAGGTTGGTGTAGTCAAATCCGGGCCCGTGGAAGAAGTTGCGCCTGGTGTTGCCAAATGTGCCCAGCGTCTCGGCGGAGAAAGGCGATGGGGAAAAATACTGATGCGTGGTACTGCGGATGTTTTCTTTGGTTATCGCGGCGCCGGAGTACTCGGGATTGTCGGCGCAGCCAAAGTAGCTATCCGCCTGGCACCAGAAAGACCGGTCGGTTCCCATTTCGATGCCAACGGGGAAACCGGTCTGAATTGCGGTTACGCCGCCGACTCCCCACCCGCTGAGGGTCTCTCGGAGGATCAGATTACTCTTGAATGGCGCAAAGACGGGTACGGTATACACGTATGAGGCGACAAACCGGTGGCGGGCGTCGAAATCCGAGTCGCCGTAGTTGAGGTAGGTGAAGCCGGGGGTATAGTTCCTGACGCGATTATTGGCCCCAGTGGCGCTCTCGTATCCGGACCCGTCGTCCAGGGAGTGGCCGTAGGTATAGGCCATGGTGAATTGGAGCCCGTGCGAAGGCGCCTTGATCAAGCTGGCCTGGAGCGAATTGTAGTTGGAATGGCCCTCGGTGGTTTGATCGGCGATGGACAGGTAGTAAGGGTAGCCTGCATAGTTGGCGGTGTCGGTCATGTACTGCGGGTAGGACCGATCATAGTAGGGGCTCGATGCGCATCCGTGCGGTGCAGTATCAGCCAGGCAGGCCGTATGGCCGGCTGGCGTGATTGGGTCCCCTTCATACCAGGAAGCCAGGCGGTGGCTTGTGGAGCCGACATAGCCGATTTGCGCGATCAAATTGGCGCCCAATGCACGCTGGATGTTGAGGTTGTAGTTGTAGGTGTACGGGACGCTGTAGGAGGAGTTGAAGACCGCCAGTTCCTCTTCGAGATAATTGAGCCAGTTCACCTTGGTTTGAGGGGTAACCGGCGCAATGGGGAATGGGTTTGCTTCGGAAGTATTCGGATTTCCCGTTACGTCTTGATAAGGATTCGCGAATCCGGGGCTCCCGCCCACATCGCCGGCTCCAAGGGAGACTTTGAGGAAGGGAGGGTCTTCCAGATTCTGGAGCGACTGTTCCTCCTGGTCTCGGTTGTAGTAAAGGCCAAAGCCTGCGCGGATCGAAAGGCTATGTGTTCCAAGATTGCCGAGAAGCATGGAAGGCCCGGAAGACGGCGACCAGGCTATTCCGATCCTGGGAGCGAAGCGGTCATAGTGAGGGACCGGTGATCCGGCGTTGTTGCAGCCGGGGTCTCCTGGGAAGCTGAGGCCCGGCGAGGCTCCGGGGAAAACGGTGGAAACGGTGCTTGAGTTTTGCCAGCAAACGATGCCCAAGCCGCCGTCCTGATGGTTCTGGTTAGGATGCTCGACATCCCAGGCAAGGCCGAAGTTGAGGGTAAGATTCGGGCTCACCTTCCAGTTGTCCTGGCCATAGGCGTAGTCCTCCGTTGCCACGGCGTTGATGAAGCCGTTGTTGGTTTGGTAGAACTGGTCGGGAATCCCGAGCGCGAAGTCGAGCAGCGGATCGCCAGAAGTGTATGCTCCCGCGCCGTTGAAGCTGTAGTTGCCGTTGTTATAGACGTCGAAGGGATTGTGCACACGGAACTGTTCAAACGACCCGCCAAACTTGAGGCTATGGTTCCCGATGACCCAGCTGAAGTTGTCTGCGTAGGTAAGATTGGTATCGAGACGCGGCTGGGGACCCTCGAAGCTGAAGCCGAGATTGAAGTACTGTCCGACGCCAATATATGGAATTCCGGACGCGGGATCCTGCGGAGTAATGGAAAAACCCGCTGAAGACGGAGGGGTGATCTTGGCGACTCCCACCGCCGCGAACGGATTGCGGTAGTACGAGGCGCGCAGTTCATTCAGCTTGTTGGCCGAGAAGGTGTGCGTCCAGGCGGCCGAAAAAAGCTTGAAGTGGCTCGCCTCCACGGAGCCAAATCCCGGAAAACTGCCTCCACCGAAGGTGAGCGTGGACGTTGCAGGGTTGGACATGAAAACACTTGAGGCCCAGATGCTGTCCATGGAACTGGGGGTGTAGTCGAAACGGAGGATTCCCTGGTCTGAAGCGTAGGTATCGAGGGGCGTGAAATTGGCATTGTCCTGTTCGCCGTTTGCGTCAGGGGCGCCAAAGTTGGCGGGAAGAACGTATTTGGAGATGAGCCCAGAGGCAACAGTGTTCCACATCGATGTGGGGATATTGACCGGGGAACCGGGAGTGAAGCATTGGTTCCAGGCAGTGCCCGCCGCGCAACTACCGATGGCGAAGGGGATGGGGTTGGAGGTTAGGCCGGCGCTATCCAGGCCCTGTGTGGCGTAGTTGGTGTCGTTGGAAAAGTTCCCTGCAAACTGGGCTGCGTCCATGGTGGACTGTACCGTGGTTTGGGCACTCCTCTGCCGCTGACCCTGATATGCGGCGAAGAAGAAGAGTTTATTCTTGAAGATAGGCCCGCCCAGAGTACCGCCGTAGAGGTTCTGATGAAAGTCTTGCTTGGTGGTGCCGCCGGGCAACAGGGGCTGGGTAAAGTAGTTGCCGTTGGTTAGGAAACTATCGCGATAGAATTCAAACCCGCTGCCGTGGAGTTCATTGGTGCCGGACTTCAAGACCTGGTTAATGACAGCCCCGGAGTTGCGGGCAAACTCGGGATTCATGGTGCTGGTGACAATGTTTTCTTGCTGCAGCGCATCAGGGTTGATCTGAATGCCTTCGTTCTCCAGCGCCGGGTCGTTGATGTCTACACCGTTCAGCAGGTAGGAGTTTTGCGGCGTCTGATTGCCGTTGCTGGAAAAGGTGCCGAACCGGTCGGAGGATTCCACCACGCCTGGTTCGAGCTTCTGCAACCCGGCGGGATCGCGGCCCTCCAGTGGAATCTCTTCCAGCTGGTCTTTGGTCACCAGTTGCTGGAGTTGGGTGTTTGAGGTCTCCACCTGCAACCCGGTGGCTGAAACTTCGACCGTCTGGGTTGCGGCGCCAACCCTCAGTTTCGCGTCCACTTCGCGGTTGTCGTTGACGTTGAGGGTCAGGCCTGTGGTAGCAAAGGTCTGGAACCCGGGGGCGATGATCGTGACCGTATAGGGACCGCCTACCTGCAACTGGGGAAAGATGTAATAACCAGTCTTGTCAGCCTGCCGCACGGTTGCGATGCCGGTGCTGGTATTGACTACGGTGATGGTGGCGTTGGGCACAACGGCTCCTGTTGCGTCGGCGACCGTTCCGTGAACGGCGGCGTAAACGTCATCTGCCAGGGCTTTCTGATTGAAGCAGACCAGAAGGATTGACAGGGCGATGAAGACCCTCATCATGCGTTGCATGGAATGGCTCCTATTCTGAGTGCCGGCGTGTGCGGCTCTCCAGCTCCTTGAAGTTTGCAGGTCGTTGGACCAATGTTTCTTGCAAAAAGCCTCAATGTCCGTAAGCGAGCGACGAGATGGCTTGATCGGAGAAGGACCCGGGGACGGTAGGGAGGAAGAGGAGATCCTTCACCTAAGGAAAAAGCCCTTTTGTGCCCTTTACGCAATTTACGTTCCAAAGTAGATTGCGTTTCGGTAATTTGTCAGGATTTTTAAGTGATGGCATTTCTTACAGTTCTGCGTTCGGCAAGTTGGGTTTGTTCTTCAGTTGGGAGGAAGTTCTATGATTTTACGAATCCTATATGAAAAACCGTATAGCCCATGAGCTGTCCAGGAAGAGCCTTGCATTCAAATGGCCGACAGCCCAGCATGTGTGCTGGGCTGCCATTGATTCCGGTCGTGGGAAATGAATCAAATGCGCATCGGCATCAGGACATAGCGGTAGTTGTATTCCGCTTCCGGGTCCTCGGGGCGCATTTGGCCGGCCGATTGCGAATCCTTGAACTCCAGGCGAACCTCACCTTCGTTGCCGATGGCTTTGAGGAAGTCCAGAATGTAGCCGGAGTTGAAGCCGACCATGATGGGATCGCTGGAATACGGCGTGTCGATGGTATCTTCGCTCTCGCCCGATTCCGTGGAACTGGAACTGATTTTGAGTTCGTTGCCTTCGAGGCGGAGTTTGATGGCGCCGGAGCGCTCGTCGGCGAACTGGGCAACGCGTTGGATGGCTGCGGAAAGCTCGGTGCAGCGAACCACGGCGAACTTGGTGTTGTCCCGGGGCATGACCGCTTCAAAGTTGGGGAACTGGCCTGAGAGCTTGCGGGTACTCAGGGTCCGGTGGCCCACGCGGAAGAACAGGGTGTGTTCGTCGTCTGCGAAATCGACCTTTTCGGCTTCCGATGCCGAAAGCAGTTGTTGGAGTTCGTGCAACGCCTTACGGGGAATCAAGACGCGCTTTTCACCGCTGATGCCCTCGAGGACCTCGTTGGGCTTTTCGACGAAGGAAAGCCTGTGGCCGTCGGTCGCCACCATGGCGAGGGATTCCGCTTTGATGACCAGGAGGGCGCCGTTCAGGGTATAGCGGGATTCCTCGTTGGAGATGGCGAAGATGGTGCGGGCGATCAGGGTCTTCAACGCAGCGGCGGAGATGCTTGTGGCGGCGATGGCCGGGAATTCGGGGACTTGTGGATAGTTAGCACGCGCCATGCCCACCATTTTGGTATTCGAGCGGCCGGAACGAATCTGCACCCAGTGGTTGTCAAGCAGCTTGATGGAGATTTCGCCATCGGGCAGCAGCTTGATGTAGTCGTAGAGCTTGCGCGCTGGGATGGTGCACGAGCCCGGCTTCTTGACCTTGACCTCGGTGCTGGTACGGATCGCCTGGTCGAGATCGGTGGCAGTGATGGTCAAGCGATCCTGTTCTGCCTCAATGAGGAAGTTCGACAGGATGGGTATGGTGGTTTTGCGCTCGACTACGCTCTGTGTCGCAGTAAGCTCCTTCACCAGGTCCTGGCGGCTTACGGTAATTTCCATCGCTGCCCCCTGCGTGGCCGGCTTCTCAACTTCTGTTTCCACGATCGGCATAGCTCCACCTTCGATCTAGAAGCGCGTTCCTGCACTGGCCACACTTTACAACACATCGCGGTCAGCGGGAAGTAGCTGTCTTTTCTTCTTCTTGATTGTATTCATCTGGGAGGAAGAGTGTACGTGGAAAAGAGGGCTCTTCTCTGGATTCCAGGGGCGTTGGAGCTTGCGGGGTAATGCCAGCCGGGGCAGGGCGGGATGTTGGAGGGAGCGAGGTCGGCGAGGTGCGACGGGTAGGGAAAAGGGGGAAGAAAGAATAAAAGAGAGAGTAATCCCCGTAGTTGCGCTGGTAAAAGTGGAAAAGCGTCATAAGCGGTTGAGGAAACGGGACTTGAGGCTATGTCCTTTTTTCTAAAACGAGGTTGTGGAATTGAGGAGGTTTGGAAAATCCGGGTTGAACCAATGCCACCTGTCCCTTGTTTCCCACGAGTCCCACAAGGTGCGCTAAAAAGCCTGTGCAAAGGGTATTGATTGTGTGAGAATGATGTTCAAGTCGTTTTGTATGTGTTAGTTGGCTTGGTGGAGAGTTGCACAGAAGACGCGAGTTCCACAGCTTCCACATCGGTTAGATCGAAGGGGGAAATCCAGGCAGTAACAAGGCTGGCAGGAGAGAGTAAGCGGCCGAGCGGGCCACAAAAAAGAAATTGTAGAAGCGGTGAATATTGGTTTGAGGGGATTGAGGAGAGGGTTTGTGCCCTAAACTTGGGAGGGAAGGAGCTTGGGTCATGATCGATGTGGGACGGTTGGAAGGCCAGCTCCTTGAGATGTCTACAGAGGGTGCGCCTGGGCGGGAGTTCTGCGAGGCTATTTCGGAGCTGGCCAGGACAGGGCGCTTCGAGCAGCTCAAAGATGTGCTGCCAGACGTTGTATACAAAGAGCTTTGGGCAAGGCATCAGCAAGATCCTGCGGCCTTTGTTGCGGGATGGCGGATGTTGGCGCAGGAGATGCGACAGGGGTTTATCCAGCACGCTCGGTTGCGTCTCACGTCGTTGACTCGGTTGCAGCAGGCCGGGAGTGCGGTGCCGACGCCGGCGTGGCAAGAGATTCAGCGAGCACTGGATGGGCAGCAGAACGATTTGTTGCGGACCGCTTTTGCGTTGGAACTGCTGGAACTGGTTGAGCCAGCCGTGGAGCGGGCCACACATCTGCGGGAATGCGTTGTGGGAGCTGCTAGTTCGGATGAAGCAGATCGGTACCTAGACGAGGCGACGAGGTGCTATTTTTTCGGGATGTTCACGGCTTGTGCAGTGATGTGCCGCTCGGTGCTTGAAGAGGCGATCAAGCAGAAGCTGCCGCCGGCGCTAACGAAACTGGTGCGGACGCGCTACCGGAACGCGGCGACGCTGGGGAATTTGCTGCATGAGGTGAACAATAATCTGCAGCTGACTGGGTTCGATGCGGACTTTCCGCGGGTAGCGAACCAGGTGAACGACGTGGGCAAGCGAGCGGTGCACCAGGTTCTTTTGACTGAAGAGGAAGCGCGCGACTGCCTGCAGAATGCGCGGGCGGCGCTGGAGCTGTTGCTGCGTGGTTGAGTGCCTGCAACATCCGTGCATTAGCGCCTTCTATACTGAAGTATCCATGTCATATCTGGCGGCGGTCGATCAACTGAATGCGATGGTGCCGGAACTCTACACGGGTTCTGGGCAGCCGCGCCGCAAGTTCTCGCTGGGTGAGTTCCGGATCCTGCTAGGGGCGCTTGGGAATCCACACATGAAGTCGCGGTCTGTGTTGATTGCCGGGACCAACGGAAAAGGATCGACCGCGGCAACATTGGCGTCGATTCTGGTTGCTTCGGGGCTTCGGACTGGCCTTTATACCTCGCCGCACCTGACGCGCCCAAATGAGCGGATATGTCTCAACGGCGAGGAGATAGGCGACGATACGTTCGCAGAGCTCTATTTTCGCGTGCGGGCCGCAGCCGAAGAGTTGATTTGCGACGGGCGGCTGCCACAACTTCCCAGCTATTTTGAGATTCTGACGGCCCAGGCCTTCATTTATTTCGCCGAGACGAAGGCGGAAATAGCAGTTCTTGAAGTGGGGATGGGCGGCCGACTGGACGCGACCAATGTCGTGAATCCCTTAATTTCAGTGATCACAGACATTTCGTTGGACCATACGGAGTGGCTTGGGCCAACGCTCGGGGCAATTACACGAGAGAAAGCCGGAATTCTGCGTGCGGACGGGGTATTGGTAACGTTGCCCCAAGAGCCCGAGGTCGATCAGGTGCTGAGGGGAATGGTCCGGGAGCTGGGTGTGCGGCTGATCGATGCCAGTTTGTACTTGCCCGCGGAAAAGCCGGAAGAGCTTGGTGTTTACGCGGTTCCGGGGTTAGGCCGATTGGTCGAAGTGAGTTCCCCGCTGCCAGGCCCACATCAGCAACGGAATGTGGCCTTGGCTGTAGCTTCCGCAATTGAGATAGGTTTGAGCTGCACTCTTCCCGTGACTGCGGCGTCAATTGAGAACGGGATTCGGCAGACGCACTGGCCGGGTCGGCTTGAGCGGCTTGAAAAGCATGGAGTGGCGTGGACCTTGGATGTGGCGCACAATCCGGCCGGCGCCTTGGCTTTGCGAGCCGGGTTGAAGGGCATGTTTGGCCACAAGCGGTTTCAGACGTTGATCTTCAGTTGCCTGCGCGACAAACCGGTCATGGAATTGGGTGAGATCTTGTTTCCACTATTCGAGAAAGTGATTGTTGCACCACTTTCTTCAGTGCGGGCGGCGTCTATGGACGACTTGGTGGCAGCGGCAACGGCGGCAGGGACTTCAGCCATCGTGGCGGCGTCCGTGGAGGATGCAATGAAGTTAGCGATTCAGGGAGTGCAGGACACCGGCGAAGTAAGAGGCTCGATTGTTGTCTCGGGTTCGGTGTATTTGGTGGGCGAGGTGCGCAGGCGGCTTATGAATGAAACCGGAGTTCAAGCATGAGTCGACCGAGCGGGACCCTTCCGAGGCTATACCGTTGGCGCACCAATCTGATTCAGATTCCCCTGTTCTCGGTGATCACGGTGGTTTGCGGGTTGTCGTCCCTAGCGGTTTCGTTTCTAGATAAACGTGGGGTGGTGCAGCATCACTTCGCGCGGGTGTGGGCAAAGGCGCTGGTCTGGTTTTCCGGCTGCACGCTGACGATTCGGGGCACCGAGAATCTTTTCAAGCGCCCGGTTGCGGTATACGCAGCCAACCATACTTCGTACATGGACACGCCTGTTGTCTTTGCCTCACTTCCCTTCCAGTTTCGCATTCTTGCGAAGAAGGAGTTGTGGCCGATGGCGTTCATCGGTTGGTATTTGGATCGGTCGGGGCAGATTCCCATCGATACCGTGAACCCGCGGACAACGCTGTCGAGTCTAGGTGTGGGAGTGAAGGCGCTTCGGGCCGGAATGCCACTATTTGTGTTCCCTGAAGGGGCTCGGACACCGAATGGCGAACTGCAACCGTTCCTCTCCGGGGCTGCTTATCTCGCGATTCGTGCCCAGGTCCCGTTGATTCCTATCGCTTTGAGCGGGGTTTACGACTTGCTTCCGATACACACGCGGCATCTGTTCCCGGGCCAATTGACGTTTTCGGTTGGAGAGCCCATCGACACAACCGGAATGACGCCGCGACAGACTGAAGAACTTACGAGTCGGCTCAGGGTAGCGATCGAGGCATTGCGGGAGAGCCCGGCGAAAATGGACTCGGACGCCGAAGTCTCGGTGGCATGAAGGGGGTCTGAAGGCAGGGTCCCTTTGGTGTCGCCGCGCAGGCGATTGGCTTTACACTGATCTCTGTCGACATGCCCATCCAGATCGCAATCCCCGAGCCCACCAGCAGCGATGTTGCCTACAATCAGCAGTCGCTCCCCCCTTATCTCGCTGCGTTACACTCCGCCGGCGCAGTGCCTGTGATGGTTCCCCTCCATGAGAGACAGGAGAGAGTCGCCAAGTTGCTGGCCGCAACGCAGGGGATTCTGCTGCCAGGGAGCCGGTTCGATGTGGATCCGGAGCGCTTTGGGGAGGAACGAATTCCCGAATGTGGCGAAGCAGATCCCGCCCGAACCGCGGTGGACGAACTTCTCTTGCAGGATGCGTTCAGTCTCCACAAGCCGATTCTCGGCATATGTCACGGGGCGCAGTCGTTGAATGTTTGGTGTAACGGATCTCTGGTGCAGGATTTGAAGACTTCCGTGAACCATCGTCCAGGCAGGGCGGTAGCGGAGGCGCATGGCGTTCACATCGCTCCAGGATCAAGGTTGGCGTCTATTCTGCCGCCGGGCCAATCTCTGGAGCGGATGGTGAATTCAAGCCATCACCAGGCTATTCGGGAGCCCGGGGACAAACTGCGGGTGTGCGGTGTTTGCTCTCCAGATGGAACGATCGAGGCGGTGGAACTGGATTCGGCGAATCATTTTGTCTTGGGAGTCCAGTGGCACCCGGAGCGAACCTACACAGGGAGCGAGTTCTCTCGTGCCATCTTTGCGGCTTTTGTGGAGGCTTGCGCCGGCTGGGAGCCGCGGCGTATCGATGAATCGGTAGGCCGCTCGTAGCGGCAGGGAGAAGGACAGATTGGACGTGGAAGATTCGGGGATTGCGCTTCGTCTGAATGCGCTCCTGGCAGAGGCAGGTCTGGAGGTTCTCGATGCGGCTGCCGGTGGCCGTTTTGCCCTATATCTATCGTTGCTGATGCGTTGGAATGCCCGGATGAACCTGACGGCAATCCGGGACGAGACAGGTATCCTGACGCGACATTTTGTCGAGTGTATTGCCTGCGCCCAGGCCTTGCCGAGCGGACTCAGTTCCCTGCTGGATTTTGGATCAGGCGCCGGTTTCCCCGGGATTCCGATTGCCTTGTGCCGCCCCGAGATGGTGGTGACGTTGTGCGAGTCCCAAGGAAAGAAGGCTGCATTTCTTCGGGAGGCGGTACGCGTGCTTGGGATATCCGCAAAAGTACACGGACAACGGGCGGAAACGCTTGGAGCCGTGTTCGATTGCGTGACTTTGCGTGCTGTGGATCGGATGGCCGATGCGGTTCGGGGCGCGGCATCGCTGGTTTCCGCAGGCGGGTATCTGGTGGGGATGACGACGGATGCGGAGTTCGATGGAATGCGATTTGCGGCTGGAGCAGGATTCTCCTGGTCGGATTGCATTCCACTGCCCGGGAGCGAAGATCGGATCGTGTGTGTTGGGGTCCGGTTAGCTAGCTAGTTTGATGAGGGCGAGTTTTTCGATGGCGGCGAGGTCTTTGAGGTTCCTGACCAAGATGCGGATACCGGTTCCCTCGGCATAGCGGGTGGCCTCGTCAATCTTTGTGAGAATGGCTTTGGGCAGGCTTGCGCGGCGCGCAGCCGCTACCGCCTTGTCTCCCAGAATCAAAGCGACGCGAAAGCAGCTCTGACAGGGGCTCAAGTAGAGGATGGTGCGTTTCTTTTTCTTGAGGCGGAGGGACCAGCCATAGGCAGGAGAGCTGGATTTCCATTCCTGCTCGTTGGCGCCCTGTTCCGATGACCAAGAGATAAGTTGGTTCCATATATCGATTGCAGAGCCGAGCGCCGCAGCGATCTGGGCTTCCGTGGGTAGAGCAAGAATTCCCATGAAGGCGTTAGGTGGACCCAGCTCAGCCGGCTTTGTTTGGGTTGCCATGGTTCCCTCTCTTTCGTGGATCCCAAGTTGCGGATCGGATAGTTGGGAGGAATTGTACGCGCGAGGTAGCGTGGATGCTGTGACAAGAGTCTTTTCGTTCGCAGAGAGTCGAAGGTGTGGGTTTGCCCGTTGTTCCACGTGGAACAGTTGCTTGTCTGCCGATCGGTTGGGGCGAGGAAAATCGACAATCGGTTGAGAGGCTGGAATGAGATGCGCATGATCTAACCCTGGGCTCTGCATGTCACCCTCGAATCTGCCGTGTTCCACGTGGAACAGCGGTCTAGGGATCCTGTTCTGGCACAGTTCCATTTAGAAACCCTTACCTAACAAACAAGCGGCGCAAGGTGAAAAGTAGAGATGTTTTCCACCGAAACGCAGTTTTGCGGCAAAGCACTTGCACTCGTCCGTTACCCTCTGCAAATGCCTTTCCCGACTAACGATTCCACATTTAGCTAGGGAACCAGTTCGACCCCTTTCCACAAGCGAACCTTGTTGTCCACAACGCAAGTCCCTGCGCATATTTTCCCCATCCTTTAAGCTGGTCTTCATGGGCAAGATTCTCGGTGTAGTCAATCAAAAGGGCGGAGTCGGCAAGACGACCACGGCTATCAACCTCGCCGCCTGCCTCGCGCTCGAAGGCCTCAAGACGCTTCTTGTGGACTGCGACCCGCAGGCAAACGCTTCGTCCGGTATCGGCTTTCTCCGTGACGACAACCGCCTTTCCATCTACGACGTCCTCGTCGGCGATGCTCCGGCCGATCAGGTGATTCTCCAGACCGAGATTGAAACTCTCTGGCTTCTGCCTGGCTCCAAGAACCTCACCGGCGCGAATATCGAGCTGGCCAGCGTGAACGACCGCGCCATCCGCCTTCGCCATGCTTTGGCGCCGATTCAGGCAGGGTTCGATCTGGTCATCCTCGACTGCCCGCCGGCGCTGGATCTGCTCACTTTGAACGTTCTGGCTGCTGCCGACACCCTTATCGTGCCCATGCAAGCGGAGTACTTTGCTCTCGAGGGAATCTCGGAATTGATTTCTACCCTGGAACGCGTTCGGGCCAATTTCAATCCCAAGGTCACCATCGAGGGCGTCCTGCTGACCATGTACGACGATCGTACGAACCTGGCCCAGCAGGTGACCGAAACCCTTCGCGAATACTTCAAGGACCGGCTCTACTGCACCGTCATTCCCCGCAATGTCCGGCTCGCGGAAGCGCCGAGTCATGGCAAGCCGGTCGCGCTTTACGATCCACGTTCAAGGGGAACGGAAGCTTACTTCGAACTGGCGGGAGAGTTTCTGGCCCGCAACAAGATCGAGAGTCCCCGCAGCATTGAACGCAAAGCAGCTGCGACGTTCAAGTCATTGGGACGACCGCTCAGCGCGCCAGCATCCTGAGCGCTCAGACATGCGACGCCATACTTATCAGAATCGCTGTAAACAAAGACAGAAGAAGATCGCAACGCCCCGGCAGCATTTGCCGGAATTAAGGACCCTGAACCATGACCGCCCCTGCCTTCGATCCAAGACGCCGCGCCCTCGGTAAGGGCCTCGACTCCCTACTTCCCCGCGCACAAGCGCCCGTTGCCGCTCCCGGCCCGGAATCCGAGGGAGGCAAGCCCCGCGAAATTCCTCTCGACCAGATCGACCGCAACCCCTTCCAGACCCGCTCACACGTAAACGAGGAGCAACTGACCGAGTTGGCTGCCTCCATCAGCGCCAACGGCGTGGTCCAGCCCATCCTGGTTCGTCCGCAGCCCAACGGCCGCTTCCAGCTGATTGCCGGAGAACGCCGCTGGCGCGCTTCGCAACTTGCGGGCAAAGCCACGATCCCGGCCATATTGCGCCAGGTCTCGGACGAGCAGGCGATGGAAATCACCATCGTCGAAAACTTGCAGCGGGCGGATCTGAATCCCATGGAACAGGCTCGTGCCTTTGAGCGCCTTTCCCGGGAGTTCCATATGACCCAGGAGCAAATGGCGGTGCGTACCGGCAAGGACCGTGCTTCGGTGGCCAACTTCCTGCGACTTCTCCGCCTGCCCACATCGGTTCAAACCCGGGTGGAAGCAGGTGATTTGAGCTTTGGTCACGCGCGCACGCTGTTGGCTTTCGAACATGCCGAGGAGATGGAGAAGGCAGCTCAACGTATCGTTGCTCTTTCGCTTTCTGTTCGCCAGACAGAAACCTATGTGCAGGGGCTTCTGCATCCGGAGCGGGCCGCCAAGAAAGATCCCAAGCCCGAGGCACAGCTCGATCCCAATGTCCGGGAAGTACAGGAGCATCTGCAGCGCGCTTTGGGATTGAAGGTGCAGATCGAAGACCACCACGGTCGCGGCAAAGTCATCATCGAATACGCCAAACTGGAAGACTTCGACACGCTTCTGGAGCAGCTGGCGAGCCGCTAGCGTTTTGTGGGGTGGGGTAAGGGGTGAACGGTTCCCTGCCCCGTTCAGGCTGGCGATCCAGGCGACGGAACAGACATCGACGCAGTAAAATGCTCCTTCGTGCCTGATTGAAGGAGATTCAATGTATCCGCGCTGCCTGAAGTTTTCTTCTTCGCTGTTCTTGCTAGCCTTGCCGCTTCTCTTTGTTCCAATTCTCAAGGCCCAGCAGGCCGCGCCCGCCCAGGAGCGGTGGACCGAAGCCCATGCCAACGCCTGGTACGCGCAGCAGCCCTGGCCGGTCGGCGCAAACTTTCTGCCCTCCACTGCGATCAATGAGTTGGAAATGTGGCAAGCCGAGAGCTTCGACCCGGTGACCATCGACCGTGAACTGGGCTGGGCCGAGGGAATCGGCATGAATACCATGCGTGTGTTTCTGCACAACCTGGTCTGGGAGCAGGATCCCACGGGGTTCGACAAGCGCATCGATGCCTTCCTGACGATCGCGGCGCGTCATCACATCCGACCGGTTTTCGTGATCTTCGACTCCTGTTGGGACCCAAATCCCAAACTCGGGCCGCAACATCCACCGATCCCCGGTGTGCACAACTCCGGATGGGTTCAGGCGCCTGGCACGGCAATCCTGGAAGACCAGGCTCAACATCCGCGTATGGAGAAATATGTAAAGGGCGTCGTGGGCGCGTTTGCCAATGACCCTCGCATTCTAGCCTGGGACCTGTGGAATGAGCCAGATAACGGCAACGACAGCTCCTATGCCAAGGGCGATCCACGCAACAAGAACGAGATCATCATCGCCTTGTTGCCGCAGGTGTTTGCCTGGGCGCGCAGCGCCAAGCCTACTCAGCCATTGACCAGCGGCCTGTGGCACGGCGACTGGACATCTCTGGCAACCATGCCGCCACTGGCCAGGATCCAGATCGAGCAGTCCGACGTTGTCAGCTTTCACAACTACGGCTGGCCCGAGGATTTTGAAGCACATGTGAAAATGCTGCAGCAATTCCATCGGCCTTTGATCTGTACCGAATACATGGCCCGCGGCGCCGGCAGCACTTTCGACACCGTTCTCCCGATTGCGCACCAGTACCGGGTTGGCGCCATTAACTGGGGCCTGGTTGTCGGCAAGAGCCAAACCAATCTCCCTTGGGATTCCTGGCAGCGCCCTTACGTCTCCGATCAACCCACCATCTGGTTCCACGACGTCTTTCATCCGGACGGCACGCCCTATCGCCAGAGGGAAGTCGAGATCATTCGCAACCTGACCAGCGCCAAGTAGAGGAACCCATGCAGCCGGCATCCTCTGGGAGAGAACGAAATGAACAGGCGCACCTTTCTGCAGGTGGCGACAGTGCTGGGCGCCCAAGGAGTTGTGGCCCAGGGGGCTCGCATTCCTGCGGGCGAAGACCGGAAGAGGCAGTCGCAACCCGAGAGCAGGGTGCGCATTGAACGGGCTACTTCGGCGGCGATGGCGATGCAGCGGCGAGATTGGGAGCAAGGCATCCTGGCGCAGGCGTTTCTCGAGGCCGACGACCGGGAGCGAGTGATTCTGGTGACCAAGGCTGCCATTGTGCAGCGTGCGCCGGACGGCCGTTTGGGCGTAGTCGGCCAGGGCGGACCCACCGATCCTGCAATGGGCGGAGCGGCCTATGCGCAAGCTGCGGAGTGGACCGCAGATCCGCAAATCCGCTCGGCAGTTGACGGCATGGCCGAGTGGATTCGCTTCAAGGCTCCGCGCAGCCAGGACGGGGTGCTCAGCCATGTATTCGGCGCTACCGAGATGTGGTCGGACGGATTCAACGGTGCGCCTCCCTTTCTTGCTGCCTTGGGCCACTACGATGAGGCGCTGAAGCAAATCGAGGGTTATCGCAAATGCCTCTGGAATCCTGGTAAGAAGCTGCTGGCCCACATCTGGGACGACGGCAGGCAGCAATTCAAAGACGGCAATTTCTGGGGCGGTGGCAACGGTTGGGCAGCCGCGGGATTGTCGCGTGTGATTCGCAGCTTGCCGAACGAGCGCAACCAGGATCGGAACCGTCTCGCGGCGTTTGCGAAGGAAATCATCGACGGCTGCCTGCAACACCGGCGCGCCGACGGCCTCTTTCACGATGTCGTCGACCAGCCCGGCTCGTTTGTCGAAACCAACCTGGCGCAAATGCTGGCCTACGCAACCTATGAAGGTGTCAGTGCCGGATGGTTGCCGACGAACTACCGTTCCGATGCCGACAAAATGCGCGCGGCCGCCAGGCAGAAAATGGACGCCTACGGGTTCATGCAGGGCGTTTGCGGCGCCCCGAACTTCGATCGGCCTGGAACCTCGACCGAGGGGCAAGCTTTCTGCATCCTTATGGAAGTGGCCGGCGGCAAGTTGAGCGCCGGTTAGTGACATACGTGAGTTACGATTGGGCAGTTAGGACTGAATGGGCAAACAGCCCGGTTTCGCCTATTTCGGCTCTCGCACCTTCGAAATCCAGACAATACCGTTAGAAACGCCATGAATTCACTCTCCGTGCTCATCGTCGCCTTGTGTCTCTATGCGCTGGCCTATCGCTATTACAGCGCGTTCCTCGCTGCCAAGGTTCTGGTACTGAATGACGCACGCGTTACACCGGCACACACATGCAAAGACGGACAGAATTACTTGCCTACGCCCAAGTGGGTGCTTTTTGGGCATCACTTTGCGGCGATAGCCGGCGCGGGGCCGTTGGTGGGCCCGACTCTGGCTGCGCAATTCGGATTCGCGCCGGGACTTCTGTGGCTGGTGCTGGGTGCGGTGATCGCAGGCGCGGTGCAGGACTTTACGGTGTTGGTCGCTTCCGTACGGCACCAGGGCAGGTCATTGGCCGAGATTGCCCGCACAGAGATCAGTCCTTTTGCGGGCCTGGTCGCGATGATCGCTGTGTTGTTCATTCTGGTGGTGACTTTGGCGGGGCTGGGAATTGTGGTGGTGAATGCGTTGGCAGCCAGTCCTTGGGGCGTCTTCACCATCGGCATGACAATTCCGATTGCGCTGGGCATGGGACTGTATATGTTCAAAGGCCCGGGAGGACAGATTCGCGTGGCTCTGCCGAGTACCGTAGGCGTGGCAGTCTTGATGGCATCGCTGGTCGGCGGTCACTTTGTGGCGACTTCCGCATGGGCCGGGGTGCTAACCCTGAGTCCGCACCAAATCACGCTCCTGCTGGCGGCGTACGGGTTCATCGCATCCACGTTGCCAGTCTGGCTGCTGCTGGCGTCGCGCGACTATCTGTCGACCTATCTCAAGCTGGGCACAATCGCGGCGTTGATAATCGGCATCGTGATTGTGCACCCCCAGATCCAGTTCCCTGCCACCACCAACTTCATCCGTGGCGGCGGCCCCATCATCAAGGGAACCGTCTTTCCGTTCTTGTTTGTCACCATCGCTTGCGGAGCCATCTCGGGGTTTCACTCGCTGGTTTCGTCCGGCACAACTTCGAAAATGCTGGACAAGGAGTCGGACGCTCGCTTCATCGGGTTCGGAGCCATGGCTGCCGAATCCCTGGTTGGGGTTATAGCGCTCATCGCGGCCTGCTCCATGACCCAGGGCGACTACTTCGCGATTAACACCACGCCTGCGGTGTTTGCGAAGCTCGGCCTACACACCGTGAACCTGGATTTCCTCTCCCATGCCGTGGGCGAGAATCTGGCGGGCAGAACGGGCGGAGCGGTGTCGCTGGCAGTGGGCATGGCCCAGATTTTTCGCGCCATCCCCGGCATGAACACCTGGATAGGCTATTGGTATCACTACGCCATCCTGTTTGAGGCACTCTTCATTCTCACCACCGTGGATGCGGGAACCCGCGTGGCCCGCTACGTAATGCACGAGCTGCTGGGCAAGGTCTACAAGCCGCTGGGAAACCAGAAATCTGTTCCGGCGGGCGCGCTGGTTGCAGCCATGGTGGTGATGAGCTGGGGATATCTTATCTATACCGGCAATATTTCGACCATCTGGCCCCTGTTTGGCACTGGAAACCAGCTGCTGGCTACGATTGCCCTGGCGGTCACGACGGTGTTTCTGGTGAATATGGGCAAAGCACGCTACGCGAGGGTCACAGCGGTTCCGGCTGTATTTGTGGGGCTGACAACCGTAATTGCCGGCATTTTGTCGATTCGCGATATCTTCTGGCCGCTCTCGAAAGTTCCGCAAACTGCGTTTCAGGGTTATTTGGACTCGGTGCTGATGGCGATCTTTATTGCCGCAGTAATTCTGGTGGTTGGCGCCGCGGCGCGCCGCATCTGGAAGACTCTGCATGGCGTGCCGATTCCGGTGGAGGCCTTCGGGCTTTCAATGGGAGAAGAGACCGTCAAGATGCGCTGCTGCTGAAGGGGAGTCTCCGAAACAACAATGTCCATTATCCTGAAAACATGGCGCTTGAGTGGAACCATGGAGCCCTTGCCGAGGGACTTGCCTGTTATCGGCGAGCGGAGTTCTTTTTGGCTCACGAGCATTGGGAGAGCGTCTGGCTCTCGCTGGAAGAGCCGGAGCGCAGTTTCCTGCAGGCATTGATTCAGGTCACAGCGGCGTTCCACCATCTCAAGAACGGCAATTTGGCTGGAGCGGTCTCTTTGTTGAGGCGGGCATTGCGCCGGCTCGATCTGTGTCCGGAGCGCTTTGGTGGAATCGCAGTTGCGTCCTTGCGTGCGAGCATCTCGGAATGGCTGTGCTCGTCGGAAAGCGGAACGGCGCGAACGGCCGTAGTTCCTATCATTTGCCCGTTTTAGCAGATCGCCAAAACAAGCTCCATTGCCCTGCCGGGTTCCCGAAATCCTCGTCAGAACACACTGTTGCATCGGCGCCGACTCTCTAATTTGCGGGTGCCGCAGGCAGAGACGGGGTGGCGTGGACGCCGGGCGGAGCGGGAGCGCCGCCCGGCTGAGGGGCAGGCCGATGCGATGTGCCCGGGAAGCCGGATACGGCGAGAGGTTTGCGCGGCGGAGGCGGTGGCGGGAGTTCGCCGACTTCGATCAGCTCGATGTCGTAAATCAGATCGGAGCGCGGGGGGATGCCGGGATGATCGGCATCGGGCCCTGGCCTGCCGCGCGCTCCATAGGCAAGCTGGTAGGGGATGAAAAGACGCCGCTTGCCGCCCACGCGCATGCCATAGAATCCCTGGTCCCAACCGGGGATCACGTAGCCGTAATCTTGGGGAATGCTGACCGGCGGCGGCTCGGCCCATTTGGGCTTGCCGTCCGGACCCAGGACCGGCTTGCCCCTCTGGTCGAGGACCGGCGGCCCGGGGTGGTCATAGGAAGAGTCGAACTTGCGGCCGTCTGCGGCCAGCCAGGCTGTGTAATGGACTTTATACATCTTGCCCGGTTCGGCGAGGGATCCGGAGCCGATGCGGACCTCCTGAAAACGCAGCGTGAAGAGATCCTGTAAGGCGCCTTTGACCGCGGGCACACCCGGGGGCAGAGAAACGGCCGCGGTTGCTGACGCCTTTGCCGTAGCCTGCGGGATACGGGCGGGACTCTGAGCGGCGGTTACGGCGGTGCCAGCGGTCAACAACAGAAATAGCACGAACGGTTTCATCGGGTTGTAGAACTCCGAAAAGGTGCTTGATCTGCTACGAGGCAATTGTATCGGTGGTGCGGGATTCCGAAGGGCCGCGAGGGAACCTGCACCCCGGACCCGTACCCACCTGTGAGCTTTGGCATGACCGGATCTTCGGCACGCAAGCCCAGAGCAAAAATCACTCAACCGCACGATAACGCCGCTAATGAACGGTCACGGTGACGGCCTGCGAGGATCGGCCGAACTGGTTGGTTGCGTAGAGCGTGTAGGTGGTGGTTGCGGTTGGTGCGACGGTGACACTGGGACCGCGGACGCCACCGAGCTGGTCGATTATGTCGTAGGAATCGAAGCTGGTATTCCAGGTGAGAGTGACGGGAGTTCCCGAGGCGACCGAAGAAGCCGACGTTGTAAAGCTGTTGATAGTGGGCGGGTTGCCTGTGGGTGCGGTGTTGGCATCCCATCCGGGCCAGGAAGGCGTCATCTGCACCACATCGAAATCGGCTGCGGTGACACCGTTCAGGTTCTCGAGATCGTTGTCGTTCCAGCGCGAATCGGGAACGCCCTGGAAGTAGAAATAGCTGCCATTGTCGGCCAGGATCATGCCGTACTGCTGCATGGCCTTGAGAATCACCTGATTGGTGGCGGAAAACTTGGAGATGTCGAATGTGGGCTTGAGACGGATCCGCATACCCATGACGTTATCGACGCCCCATTCGGTTCCGGCGGCGTGGGTGGCCGGGTCGACGAAGTATCCGTTGTTGGCATCGTTCTTGGTGTGCGGCAAGGTGAAGCGAATGGCGTGATTGATGGCTCCGGCAGCGACCTCGTCATAGCGGACGAGTCCCGGGAAGATAGGCAAACCGGCAGCATCGGCCGAGGTCCATCCATAGGGGCGCGCTTCGCCCTTGGTGAGATCCCAGATGGTTTCCGAATCCGAACTCCAGGCGCCGTTGCAGCGGCGGGTGTTCCATGTCTCGTAAAGCATGCAGGTGTGCCGGTCGAGCACCAGCACGTGGGCATCTTCGACGTAGTTGTTGGGGCCGCCGGTGCAGTCCGCAGGGTAGCCCTCAATGGGAGCGGTAAGCGGGAAGGGCGCGTTGGCGACATCGCTCTCGCCAGGGTAGGAGACCACGGTGATGGGCACTACCGGCTGGATGGAGGAGTCGACGACTGTGTAGGGGATGCCATAGTTGCCGTCGGCGGGCGTGGACCAGTCGAAATGAAGATGGTTGCCGGCAAAGCCGGCTGCGCCGGTGATGACGGCGCTATTGGGATCGACCGCCGCGTTGGCGATGTTGACGTTCCAGAGATTGGACGACGGGAAGGGCACGAATCCGTTGAGAGGCGCGATGTCGCCCGTACTCATGACGCTACATGCGGTTCGCGTGCCGCTGGAAGAGTTGACGGTGAGGTAAACGCTAGCCTGCGCGGGAGCGAAATCGATGCTGTCGGTGGGAGCGAAGTTCACGGAGATGGATTCGGTGCCGACCGGCAAGACGGTTCCCGCCGTGGGAGAGTAGGTAAGCACGCCGGGGACGGAGGCAGTCGCGTTCAACTGCACGGAACTCAAAGCTGTGCCGGCGGTGATGGAAGCAGGAGCCGGCCAAGTAATGGTGGGGAGCGCCTGGTTGACAGTGAGAAGGACTTGCGCCGTGGCTCCCTTGTAATCGTTGCTGTCGTCTGGGGTGAAGGTGACGGTGAGGGTTTGCGCGCCAGCTTGCAGCACTGTGCCTTCGGCGGGGTTGTAGGCAAACGTGCCGGGGATGGGGGCTGAGGCGTTTAACTGCGTTGTGCTCAGCGGCGTGCCATAGACGATGGCTGCCGGCGCCGGCCAGGTGATGGGCGGCGCCGCGCCGGTGACATTGACGGTGACGGACGCAGACGAACGCCCATATTGATTCGTGGCGTAGAGGGTGTAAGTGGTGTAAGCGGCAGGAACAATGGTGACGCTGCCGCCGCGCACGCCGCCGAGCTGATCGATGAAGTCGTAGGAATCGTTGCTGGTATTCCAAGTGAGGGTGACCGGGGTTCCGGCGCTGACGGTGGAAGCGGAGGCGGTGAAGCTGCCGATGGTGGGCGGATTGCCCGTAGGAGCGGTGTTCGCGTCCCACCCGGGCCATACGGGCGTCATCTGCACTACATCGAAGTCGGCCGCAGTGACACCGTTCAGATTCTCGAGGTCGTTGTCGTTCCAGCGCGAATCGGGTACGCCCTGGAAGTAGAAATAGCTTCCGTTGTCGGCAAGAATCAGGCCGTACTGCTGCATTGCCTTGAGAATCACCTGATTGGTGGCGGAAAACTTGGAGATGTCGAAGGTCGACTTAAGCCGGATTCTCATGCCGATGATGTTGTTCACGCCCCAGATATTGCCTGCCGCATGGGTCGCCGGCGAAACGAAATAGCCACCGTTTGCGTCGTCCTTGGTGGCTGGGAGGGTAAAGCGGATGGCGTGATTGATAGCGCCGGAAGCGACTTCGTCATAGCGCACCAGCCCGGGAAAGATGGGCAACCCGGCGGCATCGGCGGAGGTCCAGCTATAGGGACGCTGGTTGTAGTTGTTCAGATCCCAGATGGTCTCGGAATCCGAGCTCCATGCGCCGTTGCAGCGCTGGGTGTTAAAAGTCTCGTAGAGGAAACACGTGTGCCTGTCGAGGACCAGGACATGGGCATCTTCGACGTAGTTGTTGGGTCCGCCGGTGCAGTCGCCCGGATAGCCCTCAACGGGTGAGGTCAGGGGGAACGGCGCGTTGGCGACGTCGCTCTGATCGGCATAAGCGACTACGTTGATGGGCACCAGCGGCTGCGTGCTGGAGTCGACCACAGTGTAAGGGATGCCGTAATTGCCATCGGCGGGGGTGGACCAATCGAAGTGCAGGTGGTTGCCGGCAAAGCCTGCCGCGCCGGTGATCATGGCGCTGTTGGGATCGACGGCAGCATTGGCGATGTTGGTATTCCAGACGTTGGAGGCTGGAAAGGGGACGAAGCCATTGAGGCTCGCCATGTTGCCGGTGCTCATGGCTCCGCAGGCGGATGGCCCGCCGATGATGTAGGCAGCCGAGTCAACCGGGCTTTGCAACAGACCGCTGGCGGATGCGATAGCCTCAATGGTTTCGGAGGCCGAGACGGCGATCGGACCGGTGTATTTGGCTGAGTTGGCGGTGGGTGTCGAGCGGTCGGTGGTGTAGTAGATCGTAGCGCCGGCGGTTGAATCGCTCAGGGTTACAGTCTGCGCCGTGGAGTAGGTTCCAGCCGCTGGGCTGAAGGTCGGGGCGGCGGTTGTGGGCAGGTTGACGATGTAGGTAGCTCCACCGACCGGGCTCAGCGAATAGCCTTTGGCAATGGCGATGGCTTGAACGATCTCGGTGAACGAGACGGCCGAGGAGACGGAGATTGAACCGGTGTATTTGGTTGAACCGATGCTTGGCGTACTTCCATCGGTGGTGTAGTAAATCGCTGCGCCGGGAGTGGAATCGCTGATGGTTACTGTCTGTGCCGAAGTGTAGGTGCCTGTCGGTGGAGTGAAAACGGGCGTGGCGGCGGGGGGCAGGTTGAGAGTGTAGGTTGCCGAGGCCGCCGGGCTGGTCCAGTAGCCGCCGCCCTTGGCGATGGCCTGAATGGTTTCGCTGCCCAGGACTTGAATCGGGCCGCTGTACACCGTCGAACCGACGGTGGGGGTGGACCCGTCGGTGGTGTAGTAGATGGTGGCGTTACTGGCCGCGTCGGTGATGGTGACCGATTGCAAGGAAGTATAGACACCACCGACGGGGCTGAGGGTGGGCACAGGCGCCGGCTGAAGCGATGTGGGAGGCGCAAGCGCGATGGTAATCAAGCTGCTGGCGCTGGTGCCTGTGGTGTTGACCTGGCCGAAGTATGCGCCCGCGGAAGTGCTTGGGCCATCTTCGATGAAATAGCCGGGAGTATTGTCGCGGGCGGTCCACTGAATTGGAGCTGTACCGGCGCTGAGAGCGCCCCAACCGGCATCGGCACAGAAAGTCCAAAGCAGATCGTTGGCGGCGGTGGTGGTGAACTTGGGCGTGACGACCGTCGAAGGCGCCCATCCGTCTGTCTCGGACGTGATGGCGCCGTCGAGGGGAGCCGCGGCGGTGTTCGCGTATTCCAGTCCGTACAGCAAAAGGCTGTAGTTTGCGGTCAATGTAGCAGTGAAGGTGATGTTCCCGGCAGGTGTGTTGGGCAGAATGTAGGCGCTGAGGTACTCGCCATTGGCGGCGCTGAACTTTGTCGCAACCAGGATGGGATTGCCCGCCGTGGATGTGAGGGCTACTGCCGACGGGCTGTCGGTGGCAAAGCCGATGGCAATGGTATGGCCCGCGCCGACTGAGTTGAGCGTGCAACTGACAAACATGCCCCAGCCGGAGTTGGTGCACTGCTGAACGAATGTGGGACTGCCTGGGGGCTGGTTGATGGTGTACGCCCCTTGGGACACAGCGCTCTGCGTGTATCCAGCGGCTGTGGCGATGGCCGCGATCGTTTCGGTGGTATTCACTTGAATGGGTCCGGTGTAGAGGGTAGAACTCGCAGCCGGAGCGCTGCCATCGGCTGTGTAGTAAAGGACGGCATTTGGCGTGGAACTGGAGAGGGTGACCTGCTGTGCCGAGCTATAGGTGCCGGCGGCGGGGCTAAAGACGGGAGCCGACGCCGTCTGCGTTGCGGCACTGACCAAGAAGCTTTGCGATAGGGTTGGTGCGGCTGCATAGGTTGCATTGCCGGCTTGAGATGCACTGATGGTGCAAGTACCGGCAGTGAGAAGTGTTGCTTTGGCGCCGTTTACCGTGCAGACATTGAGGGTGGTCGAGGCAAAGCTGACGGGAAGGCCCGAAGATGCGGTTGCAGTCAAAGTGAGGCTGGCTCCGACCGTTTGCGCGGGGATCGATGCGAAGGCGATGGTCTGGGTTTCCGCGTTGACAGAGAAGCTTTGCGAGACAGTTTGGGCAGCAGCATAAGTGGTATTCCCGGCCTGGGATGCAGTGATGGTGCAGGTACCCGAAGCCAGAAGAGAAGCCGTGCCGGCGGAAACCGTGCAAACACTCAAAGTGGTCGAGGCAAAGCTGACCGGAAGTCCCGAAGAAGCCGTTGCGGTCAGCGTGAGAGTGGTTCCCACCGCTTGCGCGGCAATCGGCCCAAAGGTGATGGTCTGGGATTCCGCATTCACAGTGAAACTCTGTTCGACAGTCTGAGCCGGTGAATAGGATCCGTTGCCGGCCTGCGAGGCGTCAATCGTGCAGGCGCCCGAAGCCAAAAGCGAAGCGGTAACGCCAGAGACTGTGCAGATACTCTGCGTCGTGGAGGCGAAGCTGACGGGAAGCCCGGAAGACGCGGTTGCGGTCAGCGTGAGGCTGGTACCAGCCATTTGCGCGGCAATCGGGCCAAAGGCGATGGTCTGGCTCGTGGTAGAGGTACCACCGCCGAACCCCGATGAACTGGAGCATCCAGTTGCCAACAACGCGATTCCGCAGAGAATCGAAGGAATTGTCCCGCGGATAGAAGAACGAATCGTACCCATTGCATCTCCAGCCGGGTGCAGAACAGATTTTGAAAGCTGAAACTGTTGGCACAATGCTATCTCAGCAGGGATTGAGGAGATGCTATCGGCTTCTCCTTTCAGGCACGTTACTGTCTCAAATCGGGAAGAAGCAGGCACCCTGAAGTTAGCAAGCAGTTCACGCTTTACAAGCTGCGACCAAGACTCGATCGTCTGCATAGCGCGGAGGGCAACTCCAAGGAAAGGTCAACCCGGAGAGATAGCATCGGAATTCCCAGGCGAGCTTGCTGTCTTGCCTTTGGTAAAACGATGAATTGCCACCGACTGTTAGATAGCCTGAGACCAGGCAGGCGGCGAGTTTCCGCGGCCCGACGGTTTTCCTCAGGCAGTTTCCCGGTGTCTTATTTGAGCGTAACTATGCGAAAGTGCAGGACGTAGGGGCGCCTCGTCTGTTAGTTTTCCAATGGGTTGGATTTCGCGCCTCCGTTCGTGCTGTGCGGAGCCCGATATCTTGCCTGAGTCTCTGCCGCGGCCGCTGATGCGGTTTTCACAAAGACGGCTCGGCACCAATACCGCCAAGTCACTATTCACTCCCTCGCATTCGAAGGGGTTCTCAGGCCGGGTTTGAGTTTGCCTCAAACCGGGTACGGGAAAGCTGTGTCTGTCTAGACTGCCCTGTCACAGAACGTTGCACGAAGAGGAAAGACCCGATGTCCGCCAAGAGATTGACTCCCGCCAGCATGATCGAAGCCCAAACAAAATACGTCACCAGGAATTCCGCAGCATCCTTCCTTGGAATCGCGCTCCACACAGCTCTAAGGACCGTGGGCGCTTGTCTGGCGGTCTGCCTGTTGCTGCTGGGAGTGGCGGCCGGGGCGCTGGGACAGGTGCCAACCGAGGGTTCGGGGAACAGGGGACAGTTGATCTTTCTGCCGGGGACACAGAAGACCGTCCAAAAAGGACTCGACTATCCCAATGGCGTGGCAGTGGATCAGCAAGGCAACGTTTATGTGGTCGATTATGTTGCGTCAGCTCTATATAAGGAAACGTTGGGCTCCGGTGGAAGCTATACCCAAACTACCATCGATTCCACCTTGGTGAGCCCTATCGGGTTGGCGATCGATGCGAGCGGAAACTTATATGTGGCCGACGATGGTACGAACAAAGTGTACAAGTATGCCGCTCAGAGCTACTCAAAAAGCACCATCGGCCCCGGTTACGGTCAACCGATCGGGGTCGCGGTGGATGGCAGCGGGAATGTCTATGTTGCCGATGCTACAGTGGGCTTGTACAAGGTTCCCTATTCGGGCGCCAGTTACGGCCAAGTAACGCTGGTTCAAGCGGGAATGGCGGCGGCTGTAGCCGTGGATGGCAGTGGCGACGTCTTCGTCTCATTTATCACAGCCTTATCGGCAGGGGGGGTTCCAACCGCCAGTACCGTGTATGAACTTCCGGGAGGCAGCACATCCAGCGAGGTCACCGTCGCTTCCAACTTTGTAAACGTCACGGGCATCGCCATCGATCCGGCGGGAACGCTCTACATTTCCGACGATCTCGGGGAGGAATATACAGGGGTCAAGACAGCGGGACATGTCTACGTCGAGACTTCCGAGGTGCCCGGCAGCTGGGTTCAATTACCACTGCAGATAGCTCTTCAAGGTCCCGACGGGATAGCGATCGACGGCAATGGGAACCTCTACTTTTCTTATTTTAATTTGGGTGTCTTCATACTGGACCGCTCCGACCCGCCGGTGCTGAATAGTTTCGGCACGGTCACGGCCGGCAATAGCAGCGCCACGCAGTCTGTGAACCTGGAAAACATCGGCAACGAGCAGGTGGCGTTCTCTACCTCCATCAACCCCACCGTACCCCCCGGATATACGCTGAGCGGCTCCTGCCTGCAGAGCGGTTCCAGCCAAATGGTTGCCAGCCTGGCCTCCGGCGCATCCTGCACGTTGGGTATCGCCTTTGCTCCGCTCCGCAATGTAGCCTACAACGGCTCGGTGGAACTCACCGACAACAGCGGCGGCGCCGCCGGCGCAACGCAGAGCATCGGCGTCACCGGCACGGGTACGGGCGCTCATGCGCCGGCCATCACCAGCGCCATATCCTTCACTTCCCTCATCAACCACCCCTTTTCATTCAACGTCACAACCACCGGGACACCGACCGCCGGCTTGAGCGCCGTCGGCGGATTGCCGGCCGGCGTTACTTTCGTTTCCAACGGCAATGGCACCGCCACGCTGTCGGGAACGCCGACCGCCGGCGGTTCGTACCCCATCGCCATTATCGCCAGCAACGGCACTTTGCCGAATGCCACCCAGGACTTTACGCTGACGGTCAACGCGCCGCCGGCCATCACGAGCGCCGACAACCTCACCGCCACCATAGGAGTCGCCACTTCATTCTGGGTCCTCACTAGCGGGATGCCGACAGCCAGCTTGACCGCCCCCGGTTTTTCGAATGCGGGATTCACTCTGAGGGACATGGGCGACAGCACAGGGATCCTGCAGGGAGTACCCTTCCCACTGGGCACGTTCCACGTCACCATTACCGCAAGCAACGGCATTTTGCCAAATGCCACCCAGGACTTTACCTTGACCGTGGCCCCGGGCCCGGCTACTCGCTTTTCAGTTTCGGCCGCATCGTCGCAGACGGCGGGCACGCCTTCCAATGTGACGGTCACCGCCCAGGATGGGTATGGCGACACTGCCACCAGCTACTCCGGACCGGTTCAATTCAGCAGCACGGACTCGCTAGCCGTTCTGCCCGCGAACGCAACCTTGACCAATGGGACAGGAACCTTCCCGGTCACGCTGTTCACCGGCGGCGCGCAGACGATTACGGCCTCTGAGACCGGCTTGATTGCAGGCATTTCGGGCAGCATTGCCGTGGCGGCCCCGAGTTTCGTGGTGAATACCGATGCGGACGACAATCCCGCCGGAGTGGTTGCGGCCTTTACCAACTGCGCCCCGGCCAATGCGAACACCTGCACCCTGCGCGATGCGGTGACCGCGATCAACCAGGCCAAGGCGGGGAGTGTCGCCTTCGACGGAACGTTCTTCGCCACCCAAAAGACCATCACCCTGGGTGCGGCGGGAACGCTCAACATCGGCAGCAATCTGACCCTCGCCGGGCCGGGGGCCAATCTGCTCACCGTCTCTGGAAACAACGCCGTGCAGGTCTTCAGCATAGCTGCCGGCATGACCGTGCAGATCTCGAATCTGACCATCGCCGGAGGGAAAGCCTCCATCAACGGCGGCGGCATCTCCAACAATGGCACGCTGACGGTGTCAAACTGCACCTTATCCAATAATTCTGCCACCACGGCCAGCCAAGGTGAGGGCGGCGGTATCTCCAATTTTGCCACGTTGACGGTCTCCGGCAGCGCCTTCTCCGGCAATGCCGCCACCGGGTTGGGCGGCGCCATTTACAGCAACGGCAGCGGCAAACTGACCATATCGAATACCTCTTTCACAGGCAACTTTGTCATGACTCCCACTGTGGGCGAGGGCGGCGGCATCTACAACTACAGCACGGCGACCATATCGGACAGCAGCTTCTCCAACAATTCCGCATGGGCCGGCGGAGGGATCAGCAACCACGGAACTCTGGCAGTAACCGAGAGCACCTTCTCGGTCAATGGGGACGGCTCGCGTGGCGGCGGCATTGAGAATTACGGCGCGCTGACTGTATCCAACTGCACGATCTCCGGCAACACCGCCGCTGACACCGTCTCCCCCGGCGCGGGCATTCGCAATGCTACCGGCAAGCTGGTGCTGGTCAACAGCATTGTAAGCGGGAACAACCTCTCCGGGCTGCAGGACGATATCAGCAACGCGGGCACCTACACCAGTAATGGCGGCAACATCGTCGGCTATCTGAATAAGACGTCGACGGGCGCCACCGCCGCTACACTGGCCACGTTGGGTCACTATGGCGGGCCGACCCAAACCATGCTCCCGCTGCCCGGCTCGACGGCTCTTTGCGCCGGCACGACATCGCCGGGCAACGATGCCTCGGGCGGTGCCATCGCGCTGGCCACCAGCGACC
Organism: uncultured Occallatibacter sp.; assembly: GCA_964560845.1. Classification (GTDB taxonomy): domain Bacteria; phylum Acidobacteriota; class Terriglobia; order Terriglobales; family Acidobacteriaceae; genus Telmatobacter. Next base: position 59,659 of record CAZLMY010000010.1, read on the forward strand.
AGCGCGGCATTGCGATTGCGCCGAATCGGTGCTCCACAGGCTCCATGGATTCCGGCGCGGTGCAGACGCACTACGCACTGAGCTTCACACCCCCGCTGCCAGCGACGGAATACAGTGGCATCGGCTTCCCGGTCTCCGTGCAAGTGCTCGAAAACAGCGTCGCCGTGGCCTCCGCGCCCCTGTCTATCGCTTTGAATGGCGGCGGCACGCTTGCAGGCGCGCCCGTCTCGGCCACCACCGACGCCAGCGGTACGGCCAGCTACACCCTCACGGTGACCAACCCGAGCCCGCTCACCGGGCTGACGCTGACGGCCGGTTCCGGCGATGCCTCGGCGACCAGCGGCAGCTTCATGCTTGCGATCCCGCCGATGCCCATCGTGACGTCCCTCACTCCAGCCGCCGGCCCCGTCGCGGGCGGAACCTCCGTGTCCATCACCGGGACGGGCTTCACCAATGCAAGCAAGGTACAGTTCGGGGCCACGAATTCCAGCTTCACGATCGACAGCGACCACTTGATCACCGCGACCTCTCCAGCGGGAACCGGCACGGTGGATGTTACCGTGACCTCACCCGGCGGCACCAGCGCCCAATCCCTTGCCGGCCAATTCACCTATCAGCTTGTGCCCACCTACATGGTGTCCCTCCCGGTGATTTCGCCGTACTTCTATGGACAGGCGCCGTCCAGCTTCGCCTTTAATCTCAATCCGGCTGTCAGCGGCGTGCTTGCAACGAACTTCTCGGCCACGCTGGATGGATCAGCCGCCGGCATCGACACAATCTCTGTTGTGGCAAATCCACTCATCAACGGAGACACCGTCACCGTGGATCTGGTGAACTCGAATGTCGCTGTGGGCACCCACAAAGTTATTCTCAGCTTCGCTGGAACGTCTTCCTATTCAAACAGCCTTGCGGCTGTAGAGTTTGCGGTGACCAACCAGACCACAAGCACCGCTCTGGCGATGAAGTCGGGAACCAACCCGCTGGCATCTCCGGCGACGATGGCGGCGGGCAGCCCGGTGACGTTGACGGCCACTGTGACCGACACCACCACGGGCAGTCCAGTCACGGCGGGAACGGTGAACTTCTGCGTATCCACCACGCCAGCCTCGGACTGCACGGACATCCATCTTCTCGGCTCGGCGCAGTTGAGCGCAACCGGCACGAGTTCGATCGTCTTCTATCCCGGCATCGGCAGCCACAGCTACTACGCGGTCTTTGCCGGAGCGCCCAATGCGGCGACGCCGGTAACGGGCAGCAGCAGTGCCGGCACTCCCAAAGCGCTGACGGTGACCGGACTCTATCCCACCGCGACGGCGCTGGCCTCTTCCGGCAGCGCGGGCGACTACGCGCTGACGGCCACGGTGACCGCGGCGGTGAATGCCTCTGGGGTTACGCCGCTGAGCGGGACGGTGAATTTCGCAGACACCAGCGACGGCAGCATATTGGTGGCGACCCAGCCGCTGGGCACGCCGAGCGCACCCGTGCTGAGCTTCCTGGACTCGGAAACGACCAGCCCAAGCACCGATCTGACCGCCGGCACACAGCCCAACGGTGTTGCCGTGGGCGACCTCAGGGGCCTGGGCATTTCCGACCTGGCGGTTATCAGCCATATCGGCAACATCGTGAAGGTTTTCCTGGGCAATGGGGACGGGACTTTCCGTCCCGGAGTTTCTTATCCCGTGGGAGCCGGGCCTTTGTCTGTCGCCATCGGCGATTTCAATGGCGACGGCATTCCCGATCTCGCGGTCGCGAACGACGCTGCCAATACGGTTACCATCCTGCTGGGCAAAGGGGACGGAACCTTCCAGGCGGGCACTTCTTTCGCTGCAGGAACTGGGCCTGCCTTGATCGCCATCGGCGATTTCAACGGCGACGGCATCCTCGATCTGGCCGTGGCCAATACCAGCGGCAAGGTGACTGTCCTGCTGGGCAGAGGAAACGGAACTTTCCAGCCCGGAGTGACTGCGTATACGGGAATCACCAACGCTCAATTCGACTCCATCGCTGCGGGCGACTTCAACGGGGACGGCATCCTCGATCTGGCCGTCCCGGATTATAACAATAAAAAGGTAACCATCCTCCAGGGTGTTGGGGATGGAACGTTCACCGCGCTGCCGGCAACTCTTGCCACTGGCGACGGCTCCTTTTCCATCGCTGCCGGCGATTTCAGCGGAGTCGGACATACTGACCTGGCGGTGGTCAACACCGATAGCAACACCGTCGATCTCTTCCTGGGCAATGGCAATGGCACCTTCAAGACGGGCGCTACCTACAATACCGCAGGCACCCCATCGAGCATTGCAATCGGGGATTTCAACGGCGACGGCATACCGGATCTTGCTGTGACAAGCGCATTCGCCAATACCGTGACCCTGCTGCTGGGCAAAGGGGACGGAACGTTTACGGCATCTCCGCTTGCCCCGGCTACGGGATTAGAACCCATCTTCGCCGCAGTGGGCGATTTCAACGGCGATGGCCTTGCCGATCTGGCCACCGCAAACCTGAATTCCAACACGGTGACCGTGCTGTTGTCGCAGTTGAGCGAGACGGCCACGGCCACAGCCAATCATGTGGCCGTACCCTCCCCCGGCGCCAACGCCACGGTGGCCAACTACCAGGGAGTTGCCGATCTCTACGCGGCGAGCAACTCGACCTCTGTATCGCTGCTTCCTGAGTACACGGCGGTCACGGTGGGTACGTCGCCAACCGGTTTTGGATTCAGCATCGGCACCGCCAGTTTTGCCGTGTCGCAGCAGCAGAGCTGGACTGTCGACTCGCCGTACACGCTGCAGGCCGCGTCGCCGCAAAACAGCGGGGGAGTTTCCTATGTCTTCAGCGGCTGGACAACCAACGTTTCCAGCACCTTGAACACGGCCAATCCGCTGACGGCGACCGCCAGCACCAGCGTCACCAGTTACACTGCGAACTTCTCCGCCGCAGGCTATCAACTCACGGTCGACATTCCCAACCCATCGCGTGGCACGGTTTCGCTGGGCGGAACGCAGGTGACGAGCGGCGTGGCGAGTGCGACCTACTATCCTGCGGGAACAGCGGTGGCCCTGGCGGCGACTCCGGCGGCGGGCTATTACCTGAAAAGCTGGACGGTGACTGCGGGAACTTCCGCGGACCTGGCCAGCACCACCAATGTCAGCACCACCCTCACCCCCACGGCGCCGGACGTCGTTACCGCGGACTTCGAGGCGATTCCCACTTATGTGGTAAATACCAATACTGACGACAACTCGGATCCTTCGTCTCAGACCGCACAAGCGAACTGCCCGGTCAACCCCGCGAATCCGAGCGGAGGCATTGCTTGCACGTTGCGCGATGCGCTCATCGCAGCGGGCTTGACCGGCGGGGGGAATGTCACATTCGACACTTCCGTTTTCGCGGCCTCGAATACCGCAGCGGCGAACACCATCCAACTGTCTGGGACGCTTCGGAGCCCGACGCTGAACATTCCCTCGAATACAACCATTGCGGGACCGACGGCAAACCTCAATGGGACATGGACCAACCTGGTCACGGTAGAAGGACCCGGACCGCTGACCGTTTTTTCCTTCCCGAATTTCAGCGTGGCTTCGGGGGTAACGGGAGCGAGTATCCGCAACTTGAACATCGCGAATGGCTATGTGCGGCTGCAGGGAGCCTGCGAGGGCGGCGGTGCCATTTGCAATCTCGGCGCGCTGACGGTAGCCGACAGCACGTTCTCCGGCAATTCGACAGGCGACCCAGGAAAGGGCGGCGCGATTTTCAACAACGGCACGTTGACGGTGACCGGCAGCACGTTCACCGGAAACTCAGCGTCGTCCGGCAGCAATTCGCGAGGTGGCGCGATTTACAACACCGGCACGTCGACGGTGACGAACAGCACCTTCTTGAACAATTCCGTGTCCGGCACATACAGCGGGGGCGGCGCCATTTACAGCATGAGCGTGTTGACGGTGACGAACAGCACCTTTGTGAGTAACTCGGCGACGGGCACGAATAGCGGGGGCGGCGCCATTTTCAGCCCGTACTCTTTGACGGTGACCAATAGCACTTTTTCAGGGAACGCAGATGGGAACGGCTCCGGCGACCTCAATAGCTCAGGTCCCCTGGCAGTCACCAACAGCATCTTCCTGGATTCGCTGGCGATCTATGGCGCCGCTCACACCAACTTCACCAACAACGTTCTCCCCGGTGGCTCCTGCTCAGGTTGCACCACCAACGTCAACCCCATCGCCGCTCCCACGGTCTCCATGCTAGCGCCGCTGGGCAACTACGGCGGGCCGACGCAGACCATGCTTCCGCTGCCGGGGAGTGTGGCCATTTGCGCGGGCACCACAGCGCTGGAAAACGATACCTCGGGCAATCCGCAAACTTTGCCCACCACCGACCAGCGCGGACTGCCGCGAACCAACACCAGCTACGCCGGGTATGTTCCTCAACAGGGCCAGAGCATCCCTGCCTGTGTGGATGCGGGAGCGGTGCAGACCAACTATGCTCTGGCGTTTAACGGCCTCTATGCACCCTCGAACAGCGCAGCACCCGCCGAGTTTGCCGGCACCAGGTTTTCATCGGCCAACACCCCGCAGGTCGCGCTCGCGGAAAGCGGCTCGGTAGCGTCGTCTGCTTCCCTTGCCAATGCGGTTACCGTTTCCGCCACCGCGGGAACACTCTCCCCCTCTCCCGCGACCTACTCCCTCACCGCGGGCGTCGGCAACTTCAGCGGGTTGGCCATTGTTTCAACCTCGGAGATTCCCGCGGAGGTGCTAACGGCCACGCTGCCTCTGAATGCCAATGCCAATCTGACCGCGTCGAGCGCGCCATTCGATGTCCTGGCCCTCACTCTGAGCCCGGGCGCGGGCGCCTTGCCGGCGGGATCGGTGGGTACACCCTATTCATCCATTACCTTCCAGGCCGCCAATGGAACTCCTCTGTACGTCTATACCGCGACGGGGTTGCCCCCGGGTCTGAGGATCGATCAGCTCACCGGAATTCTGAGCGGCACGCCGACGGTGGAACCCGAAACTTTTCAGCCTACGGTTACAGTGACTGATCAAGCCATGCATTCCTTCTCCCAAAACTACAGCCTCCTCATCCAGCAGGGCACACCGCAACTGGGTTGGGCACAGCCGGCCGCGATCCAGTACGGAGCATCGTTGAGCGGAGTTCTCAATGCCTCGGTGCTAGCACCGCTGTCGAATAATCTTGGGACTATCGTTTACACGGCCACACCGGGCGGCGGCTCCGCGCAGGTGGTGAACGCGACGACCATCCTGCCGGCGGGTAGCTACACCCTTAATGCGGTTTTCACGCCGAACGACAAGGTGATGTACGCCTCGGCCAGCGCCACGGTTTCACTATCGGTAACGGCATCGCCCTTGACCATCACGGCCAAGAGCGCCAGCAAGAGCTACGGCACGGCCTTGAGCTTTGCGGGGACCGAGTTCACGGCTACAGGCTTGTTGAACGGCGATGCGGTATCGAGCGTCACGCTGACCTCGCCGGGCGCTGCAGCAACGGCTTCAGTTGCTGCCGGCCCTTACAGCATTACTCCCTCGGCAGCGGTTGGCACGGGGTTGGGCAACTACAACATCAGCTATGCCGCCGGGTCGCTCTCAGTGACGGCATCGCCCTTGACCATCACGGCCAAGAGCGCGAGCAAAAGTTACGGCATGGCACTGACCTTCGCCGGTACCGAGTTCACGGCCACGGGCTTGTTGAACGGCGATACGGTATCCAGCGTGACGCTGAATTCGGCTGGCGCGGCGGCATCGGCCACGGTTACGGGCGGCCCGTACAGCATTACTCCCTCGGCAGCGGTCGGCACAGGGCTGGGTAATTACAGCATCAGCTATGCCGCCGGGTCGCTCTCGGTGACGGCATCGCCCTTGACCATCACGGCCAAGAGCGCGAGCAAAAGTTACGGCATGGCACTGACCTTCGCCGGTACCGAGTTCACGGCCACGGGCTTGTTGAACGGCGATACGGTATCCAGCGTGACGCTGAATTCGGCTGGCGCGGCGGCATCGGCCACGGTTACGGGCGGCCCGTACAGCATTACTCCTTCGGCAGCGGTCGGCACAGGGTTGGGCAACTACAACATCAGCTATCTGCCGGGGTCGCTTTCGGTGACGGCAGCGCAATTGACGATTACGGCCAAGAGCACGAGCAAGAGCTACGGCACGGCGTTGACTCTCGCCGGAACGGAGTTCACGGCCACAGGCTTGTTGAACGGCGATGCGGTTTCCAGCGTGGCGTTGAGCTCGTTGGGCGCGGCGGCAACGGCCACGGTTGCGGGCGGCCCGTACAGCATTACTCCCTCGGCAGCGGTTGGCACGGGGTTGGGCAACTACAACATCAGCTATCTGTCGGGGACGCTTTCGGTGACGGCAGCGCAATTGACGATTACGGCCAAGAGCACGAGCAAGAGCTACGGCACGGCGTTGACTTTCGCCGGAACGGAGTTCACGGCCTCGGGCTTGCTGAACGGCGATGCGGTTTCGAGCGTGGCGTTGAGCTCGTTGGGCGCTGCAGCAACGGCTTCAGTTGCTGCCGGCCCTTACAGCATTACTCCCTCGGCAGCGGTTGGCACGGGGTTGGGCAACTACAACATCA
>CAZLMY010000011.1:0-61074 GCA_964560845.1 uncultured Occallatibacter sp.
TAAAATACCTTTCTTGATGCCCAGAATCTATTCCCGACACACTCCTAGAGCCTGTAATGGACTTTCCCACGAGCGGCGCTGGGAGCCAATTCTTCTCGGATCGAGGAGCGCGGAGCGACGAATATGGAGTATCTTCGAGCGACAAGTGACGACGAAACGAGGGAAATGGGCCCCAGCCCTTCGGGTTGCGGCGCAAATCGGGCCATACTTCGTTGTCATCCTCGACTGTGGTCCAGTCACAGCCTTCGGATTCCGCCTCGTCTGGCCCGATTTTCGTTCGCAACGCCGCCCGCGCGAAAGTTCATAACAGGCTCTAGACTCAGAAGGCAAGGAAGCACCGATCCGTCGACACCAGCCGCCGTGAGGGGGCAAACCCCGGTCGCACCTGGAACTCTGTTCAGGGAAGCGAGAGACCCGTACTGGCCTCCTTTGTGGATATTTCGTGATCGATTTGAAATCCCCTTTCTGCGGTGCTAGTGTTCCTGTGTGCCAAATCCCGGCGCAGTGAGGGCTCGGTTCCTTCCCCTGGTCATCGACCTCCCAAATGGGCTGCTGCCGTCGGCACTGGAGGTTACCCACATGGCAACTCTGTCTATCGATCCGCGTGTCAGCGGTCGTACCGCCGGCTTCGTGAGCAGCGATCACAGGATGCTCATCGACGGCCGCTTCGTAAAGGCGGCATCCGGCAAAACGTTTCCCGCCTACAATCCGGCCACCGGCGACGTGATCGCGCACATCCCGGAGAGCGAAGCTGAAGATGTAAACCGCGCGGTGCTTGCGGCGCGCCGCGCATTCGACGAGGGGCCCTGGCCTCGCATGTCGCCCTCGGAACGGGGCCGGTTGCTTTGGAAAATTGCCGATTTGGTAGAAGAGAACCTGGAAGAGTTCGCTGAACTTGAATCGCTCGATAACGGCAAGCCCTATTCGGTCGCTCGGGTCGCCGATGTGCCGCTTACCGTCGACATGTTCCGCTACATGGGCGGCTGGGCCACAAAGATTTCGGGCAAGACGCTGCCTCTGTCGGCAGGGTACGACTTCCATTCCTACACTTTGCGTGAACCCATCGGCGTCGTCGCGCAAATCATCCCGTGGAATTTTCCGCTGCTGATGGCTGCGTGGAAACTGGCGCCTGCTCTTGCGTGCGGTTGCACGATCGTTCTCAAGCTGGCCGAGCAGACGCCGCTGAGCGGTCTGCGCCTGGCGCAAATCATGGATCGGGCCGGCCTGCCGGCAGGCGTGGTGAATGTGCTCACAGGCTATGGAGAAGGCGCCGGCGCGCCGCTGGCCGCGCATGAGATGGTCGACAAGGTCGCCTTCACCGGCTCCACCGAAGTGGGCAAATTGATCGTCAACGCTGCAACCGGAAATCTGAAAAAGGTTTCCCTCGAGTTAGGCGGCAAATCTCCAGCCATCGTCTTCCCCGATGCGGCGATCGATCGCGCCATTCAGGGGACCGCGAGCGCCATCTTCTTCAACCACGGCCAATGCTGCTGCGCCGGCTCGCGCCTCTATGTGCACGAGAAAGTCTTTGACCAGGTGGTGGAGGGCGTCAGCAACGTGGCCAACGACATCAAGCTCGCACCGGGCATGGATCCCTCCTGCCAGATGGGCCCGCTGGTTTCAGACGAGCAATATCGCAAAGTGGTGGGCTACATCGAGTCAGGCATCGAGGAAGGCGCGAAGGTCGCGGCCGGGGGCGCTGTCTCCGGCGTGGAGCGCGGCTGGTTCGTGCGTCCCACCGTGCTTACCAACACCAATCCAAGGATGAAGGTGGCGCAGGAGGAGATCTTCGGGCCAGTTGTGTGCGCCGTGCCTTTCTCAGACAAAGACATCGATGCGATCGTCAAGCGCGCTAATGATACTGTCTATGGGCTCGCCGCCAGCGTATGGACCCAGAATCTGAGCCTCGCCCACAAGGTCTCCCGCGGCTTGCGCGCCGGAACCGTTTGGGTCAATTGCCATAACGTGTTCGACGCTTCGCTGCCCTTCGGCGGATATAAACAGTCCGGCTGGGGCCGGGAGATGGGCGAAGAGGTCCTGAACAATTATCTCGAAACAAAAGCTGTCACTGTCGCTCTTTGATTCAGACCGAACCCGCCTGCTCCTGGAAATCCGCTTCAGGAGCAGGCGCGGTCCACTTCAACTGGCCGGCCGCTTGGCGATTCTGTGGAAGCACGGGGCGCACCGCGTCTTTCAACCCGTGTTTATCCTTGTCCGCACCGACAGTCGGTATACTTCCACGGCAGGAGGTCCTGACCGATGGCTAAACCCCATAAGCCTTCGTCCCACCAACCAACCAAGAAACCGCCCGTAACCCCAACGGAGCCTCCGCGGGTAAGCGGAGATCCCGTCTTCGGGCAGCCTCAGCCTTCACCCGATCCCACCACGTTCAAAGATCCTGTAACCGACGCAAAGCAACCGGATGTTGCCGGTGTGCAGCCCCTCCCACAACTGGCGGTTGCAGCAGCTGAGCCGATTCTGAGATTGGCTCAGATTTATGGAAGCCACGGCGCATCCATCACCCAGACCATCCAATCCGCCGGGCAAATCGTCTTTCACTGCCTGGGAGACACCGGCAGCGTCAATGGGCCATCAACGCAATCGCTGGTGGCCGACAAGATGGTCACCGACTTCAATGAAGCCAATGCGGCGGACGTGCCTTCGTTCTGCTACCACCTCGGCGACGTCGTCTACTACTTCGGCGAAGGCGAATACTACTACGACCAGTTTTTTGAACCGTTCCGCAATTACCCTGCACCCATCCTCGGCATCCCCGGCAACCATGACGGAATCGTCTACCCCGCGGACCCGGCAACCACCCTGCAAGCCTATCTGCGGAACTTCTGCGCCGCCGCACCTGCCCCGTCCCCGGATGCGGGCGGCCTCAGCCGGACTACGATGATTCAACCCGGCGTGTATTACACCTTCGACGCCCCATTCGTTCGCATTCTGGGCGTCTATAGCAACGTGCTCGAAGATCCGGGCGTCATCTCCGATCAGGGCGGCACCTATCCCACCCTCGATCGGCGGCAGGTCGTGTTTCTTACCACCGCCCTCAAGCGCGTCAAGAGCGAAGGTTACGCCGGCGCCGTGATCGTCGCCGTGCACCATCCACCATTTACCGGAGGCACCAATCACGGAGGTAGCCCGCTGATGCTCGCGGATATCGATAGTGCCTGTACAGCCGCGGGCGTCTGGCCCCATGCCGTGTTCTCGGGCCATTCGCATAACTATCAGCGATACACCCGCATCGTGAACGCTTTTCAGATTCCCTTTATGGTCGCGGGCTGCGGCGGCCATTCGCCTCTCAGCTCGATGCGGTCGACAGTCCGCACGCCCTACAAGATCGACAGCACACTCACGCTGGAAAGCTATGACGATACAGACTACGGATATCTGCGCGTCATTGTGAACGCTTCCACAATGACCATCGAGTTCCATCCGCAATCGGACGGCGGCGCCACCAAAACACCCGACGATGTCGTGACCATCAATTTGGCGAACCGCACCGTCAGTTGAAGCTCTACCGGAAACCGGAATTGTTCTGTGAACGATCTCCCTGACCCTGTGGCAATGCCCGCAATGCTAAAACCGCAGGTCAGGTTCCCCGGACCTGCGGTAGCACCTCGAAGGGACGCATCATCTCGTTGGCCGCGTGCTCCAGCAAATGACAGTGCCAGACATAGCGGCCGGCGTAGCCTTCGAAGCGGACGATGATGCGGGTAACGGTTTCAGGATAGGTCTGAACGGTATCTTTCCAGCCGCAGTCGCCGGGTGGAGGCAGGGAAGCAACGCCAACGTAGTTGAGCTTGCCGGACAAGAGGTATTCGTCCGCGTCGAAGCTCTGGCGGTCGAGGACCTGAAAGCGGACCAGGTGAAGGTGAATTGGATGGATGTCCGCAGTGGTGTTGGCAAAGCTCCAGATCTCGACCGAATCCAATTCGGGGCGCTCGGTGACAGGCTCGTGCCATCGGGTGCCGTTCAGCAGCATGAGCATGCGTCTGGGTTCGCGGCTCATGTATTCACGGAGGATCATCAGGCGCGTCTTGACCGATTCGGATTCGGGGATGCGCGGAATGGTGCGGAGAGAGGTTGGCAGCGAGGGACTCGGCCCTAGAGACTTGGGGGCTGACGGTGGCGAATCCGCAACCCGAAACTGCATGAGTCCCCAAGACTGGTTGTTGAGGGTGATGTGCTGGCCGCGAGCGGCGCTGAAGTCGATGACGATATCGGCGCGCTCACCGGGCGAGAGAGACACTTGCGTCAGTTCGACTGGGGCGGCAAGAAGACCCTGGTCGGTGCCGACCTGGTGATAACTCTGGCCGTTCGAAAAGGAAAACACAAAGGTGCGGGAGTTCGCGGCGTTCAAGAAACGAAAGCGATAGGGGCGGGGCTCGACTTCGAGATAAGGTGTCAGCTTTCCATTCACCAACATGGCGTCGCCATAAAGTTCTGGAATCCAGGGGGCAGCGGGATCGCCGGAGTCGGGGTAATAGAGCGAGCCGTCTTCGGCGAAGAGGCGATCGGTGAAGGCGAGGGGGATTTCGTATTTGCCCCTGGGGAGGGAGAGTTGGTCTTCTGCCTGATCGCGGATCAGGAAAAAGCCGAAGAGGCCGGCATACTGGTTGAGCCGTTCTATCCCCATGGCGTGGTCGTGATACCAGAGTGTCGCCGCGTCCTGCTGGAGAGGATAAGCAGCCTGAATGCTTTGCCCTGGGGTTTGCCAGTCCTCGGGAAAACCATCGTATTGCGGCGGCACCTTGGCCCCATGCACATGAACGGCGGTGCGGACTTGAGGCTGATCGGCAGCGGCGCCGTGCAAAGTGTGGTCGATGGGCAGGAAATGCTTGCCGGGGAGGGAGTTGATCCACTCGATGAGAAGGGGATGGCCGGTTCGGGCTTCGATGGTGGGCCCGGGAACGGTCTCGCCGTAGCTCCACATCGTGGTGGTGGGAACGTCTCGATGAATTCGGGTTTGGATTTGGCGCATGGTGAGGCGGTAAAAGGGAATCGGGCGAGAGGATTTGTTATCCGGATCGGGACCGAGGCCAACGGGGCGTGCCACGGGCGGGATGGGGAGCGGATCGACGAAATTCTCGAGGCGATCGACACGGAGCGGGCGATGAACGGGGACCGCTGCGGGAGGCTCTGGAGGGCGATCCATCCTGGGCATGGTGTGAGTATGTGGCAGGTCGGGCTGCTGTGGGGATTGAAGAGAAGCGGCTTTCAGGACGCCGACTTGAGATGCGGCCAATGCGGCTGCACATCGACCGGCTTCGATCAGGAGTCTTCTGCGCGTGGTGTCCAAGAGTTTTCTTCGTTTCCGATGCCATGAACGAGACGCATTGATAAAGGCGGCGGTAAAGGGGTGGGCTTCCGCACATCGCCCGTCGCGGAGGGATTGGTGCGATGGGTGGTGGACGGAAGCCCTGTGCCTAATCAGCTTACTCGACCATTGTGTGCTCGATGCTATTGCGGGTCGCGCTTTTTGCCGGTGACCGGGTCCAGCAGCAGAACTCTCTCCTGAGCCTTCACGACGTTTGGGGTGGTGGCGGCGAAGGTGAACATGTTTTCGATGGATCCGGCGATGGTGTCGAAGGAGCCACCGGGCTGGATTCTCTCGCCGCCAAGCCAGTTGTCTTCAATGAAACGGATCACGGAGCTCTGATCGATGAGAGTGTGGTCGATGTAGTTGGTTTTGGCGTAGGGAGAAATCACGACAAAGGGAATGCGCGTGCCGTAGCCGCATCGGCCCAGGGCTGGATTGCCGTCATTGCCAAGCAGCGGGGTCGAGAGCGTGGTGATTCCCTGCTGCGAGGTCGCGCCGCTTACGCCCGTGCACACGCCGGTGCCACCCAACGCGTCAACAAGCGAGGACGAGGAGGGGTTGACGATGGGGGGCATCTGGTGGTCGTACCAGCCGTCCGAGTCGTCATAGGTGATGACAATGGCCGTTGAAGACCATTCCGGGCTGCTCATGACAGCGTTCACAACCTGGATGATAAAGCGCTGCTCATCGAGGGGATCGGAGTAGCCGGGGTGACCGTCCTCATATCCGGGAGCCTTGAGAAAGGACACGGAGGGCAGATTGTTGAGTTGCAGCGCGGTGAAAAAATCGCTGGTATCGTACTGGTGGTTAGCCGGGTCGGGGGTGGTTGATCCGGGTATATTCGAGAAACCGATGGCCAATTCGGAGCTGGGGCGCAAGTGCTTGAGGTTCTGGGTCGTCGCGTAGTACTGGAAGGGCTGGTGGTGCTGGATGTAATCGGGGTCGGTTTCGTAGTTGCCCTGGGTCCCAGCGGTATTGCGGTTGCAGCCGTAGCTGCCGTTGGAGTTCGGCTGCGCGTTGAGGTTGAATCCGCCCATAAACCATCCCCAGGAGACGTTCTGGGCATTCAGCAGGTCGCCGATGTTCTTGCCTGCGAATGAAACCTCTACCGTGCCCGTGGAGCACACGTCTCCAATCGGATCTGCATCGCCCACGAGTGTAAAGCCTCCGTTGCCGTCGGGCACAGCGGTACTGGCGCTGGTGGTGCAGGAGTTTGTGGGGGTCGGGGTACAGCGGCCGGACTGGACACCAGTGGTGCCCGGGATCAGGTTCAATGTTGCAGAGAGGCCGTTGGTTTGCCCGGAAATGAGGTTGATGGCTCCGGGGGTCGAAGGGCCAAACTGCGACGTATAGGCATTATCGTTCATGGCAAAGGCTTGGGAATAGTTCCACAAGGCGGTGACGGTAGTGCCATCGTAATAGCCCATGACCTGGCCTTTGGTTAGATCCGCCGGGCTGTCGCTGGAGACGGGCGAGGGTACCGAGGCCGTGCTGCCCGTGGAGCCGGGAAACTGGTCCATTGCGCCGTCGTGGTAGGCAATCTGTTCCGGCTTGGGCGAGTGGTTCTGGTCGGCGGTGGCGGCCTGGTCGTTCCACAGCAGGAAGGGATTGACGGCATTGGCCCCGTTAAATGCTGCGCCGGAACCTGTGGGTCCGTTGGGATTGGCAGTGAGCAGAGTGGGATTTGCCAATGCTGCCCAGGTGCTGGGATTCAACGGAGCGATCAGGTTGTTGTTTGCCGGAGCCGTGGCATTGGCCGGGAAGTTCGTTTGATCGATCTCGTTTGCATCCGTTGGGTTGGCTCCGCTGTAAGCAACCTTGGGGTACGTAGCATAGTAGTGATCGTAAGAGATGTTCTCGCCGAAGACAACGATGAGATGGGTGATGGGGGTGACCGGCTGGCCGAGGGCGCTCTTTGGCGTGGTGGGCGTGGGTGCCGGGGTGGACGTTGAGGCAACGTTCGAACTCGAGCAGCCCGCAATGGCAAAAGCCATCGCCGCCGCAAGTGCGGGGAATACCAACTTGTATTTCATTACCGACCGTCCTCTTGAGATGTTGGGGAAACGCCTCTCGATTCACTTGCAGTGGGAAGCTGCGGACTTCAGTCTGGTTCGTTTGTGTGAATAGAAATTTATCGCAATATTTCTGGCCGATGAAAATAGTAAAAGACACTGCAGGGTATGGCCAGCCCCTTTTGAGGTTCCCGATGAGATAGGGAAGGTGGACGGCGGTTGCAATCGCTGTGAATCCGATTAAAGTGTCCAGAAACACGGTCGGATCTAGGTCTGTGGGGCACTTGAATGGCCAAACCCACCCGAAGCTCTTCAGCGTCGTGAGACTCACGTTCAGCAGAAAGCGTGAGGCGTTTTGTCTGTGCGCCTCGCAGTATGGATGAAGCGGAAAATTGACTCCTCCGATGCGCTCGGTACCCTGATCTGCTAGCAGTCCTGCCCCTCATCGGGACCGCGAAATGATTACGGGCTTCCACTACCGTGTCGCTGGCGACAGTCCTTTCCCGGGGCCCAAAGAAGAGCTTGGAACTAGGCCAGGAAAGAACGCGAGAAGATCTCGATTCCGCCTAGGAGATGCGCCGCATGTTCATCCGCAATGTGTACTTGTCGTCCGAACTGCATGACTTCGTCTTGAACCGCATCGACGGTGGCCGCTATTCGAGCATGGGCGAGATGGTCCAGGCCGCCCTTCATGCCCTAGCTCGCGAGGAGCGCCGCCTCCCGTCGCCGCGGGTGGCGGCTTTCAATGCCAGTGGCCAGGACTTGGACTGCGTATTCGAGACCGGACTCGCCGTCAAATCTCTAGGTCAAGGTGGCTCGGGTGGATCGGCTCAGCTTTCGCATTCTGGCGGCCGACACCTGTCCTGGCTCGAAGAATTCAAGAAACCTGTTGCAGAGTCCGATGTTTTTAACAGCTGCGTGAAAAGTGGGGGAATGTAAGGTGGCCGGATTTCTAGCCTTTTCGGTTTTCATTGTCTATGCGTTCATTGCCCGGTGGTTCAAATCCAGGGAAAAATCGGAGGCACACTCTGGCTCCCTTGCCAATCCCAACGCGAATCAGGAGAGTGTTTCGTGAGTCTTCTGAAAGCTCTTGCACACGTCGCGCTCATTTCGTTCTTCTTGTCTGCCTCTTTCGTTCTTGCTATCGTGATTCTTTGAGAATCAAACCGCTCTAAGCACCATCATTCTCCTCGGCCTCCAGCAGTCTCCGCAGTCTTGGCCGAATACTCTCCTCTTGTGCACGGGGCAGCAGTTCCAGAGCTTCCTTTGCAATGACGCGGCTCTTCTCAGGGTGGCTGGCGGCGCGCCAGGCCTGCGCCAGGGTAAGCAGACGTGCTGGTAACCTCCTATGACTCAACGCAACGGCACGCTCTGCGCAAGAAACGGCGAGCATGGGGTCCCTCTCGTTTAATGGCTTAGCGATCAGCAGGTCCTTGGCAGTGGTATCCAGAATTTCCGGCGAATCCGCATCTTCCCGGCTGAATTCTCTCAAGGTGGAAAGGCCCCTCCGAACCAACTGGGCAGCGTCTCCGCGCTTGTGCAAGGTGAGTTGAATCGACCCGAGCCTCACCTGCACATCGGCAACCACTGGCAACCACTCGCGTTGGGAGGGGTTGATCGTCAGGATGTTTTCCAATGTGGAGAGTTCCTGGATCAGGGGCTTTTCGGCAAGAGCCAGGTTACGTTGCCTCTCGGCCGCGGTCGCGCCCAGGCCGCTGTCGGCTGCGATTTCGAAATTCACTGCCTGACGGTCAAGAGAGAAAGCCAGGTCTCCGAGAGATCGCAAATCCTGCGGATCCGCCGTTACGCGCCGCAAAGCCGACTCAACGGAACGAGCCAATAGCGCATTCGCCTCGGAGTATTTCCCCAACTGGGCCAGCGCAAAGGCCTCATTCACCTCAAACGAATCCCTCATTCGGATCATTCGGAGGGTTTTCTGATCCTCGATTGGGAGAGCATCGATGCGTTGCAGACCGAGTTGAACCTCTTGGAGCGCCTGCTCCGGATCGGATTCCTTTTCGATTGGGATGATATCCAGCAGCACCCTTATCAGCCCCTTCCGGGCCAGCATGGAGTGGGGGTCCATCGATAGAGCCTTGTTGTAGAGTTCAAGCGATTGGCGATACGCGTTGTTTGCGGCGGGAAGGTCGTTGAGGCTCTCGGTGATGATAATGCCGAGTTCGTCGCCGAGCACGGAATAGGCAACAGCAGCTTCGCAAATCTCACCAGGAGTTACGCCAGGGAGCCGCAACAGCCGGTCGTAGCTGGCGATGGCCGCATGCGACGAGGCGATGGCCTGCTGAATCGGCGCGGTCCCGAACTGTACCTGTCCGCGCGAAAACTGTGCGCTGGCCAGCGCATGAAGCGCCGGCGAATCGGCCGAGTCCCGGTTGCTCCAGAAACTGGCCAGTGCAATGGCCTTATCGAGGCTGACAAGAGCGCCTGCGGAGTCGCCCAAATCCTGCTCGTAGGCATTGCCCTGGAGATTTCCAAGGCGGGTGTACGCGTTGGCCAGATCGAGCTGTGTCTGCCTGTCGGCACGCGCGTCCCCGGCCAGGCGATCCAGGCGCTCCAGTACGCGAGTCACCAGCATCTTCTGTGCCGCCGTGGAACCGGGAAGTTGTTTGATGGTCTCGTCCAGTTCCGACAGCAGGGTATTACTCAGTTGGCGCAGGTCAGTTGAGCGCGCCTCAGCCATGCGCCGCTCACGGTCAGCTACCTGGGCCTGCCAAAGCACGCCGCCAAGCCCCGCCAAAAGAGTGGCAATCAGTATTGCGACCGCAATCAAGCCCCAACGATGCCTGCGCATGAACTTCGATGCGCGGTACCGCGGAGTGTCGCGTCGCGCCGCCACCGGGTGACCGTCCAGATATGCCCGCAGATCGCCCGACAGTCTCTCCACGGTCAGATAGCGCTCCTGCGGCTCCTTGCGCAGAGACTTCAGCAAAATGGCTTCCAGGTCCGGTTCGAGGCGTCCGCCAGAGCCGTCCGGCCGCGAAGGTCTCCGGGGGGACTCCTCGCAAACGACCCGCAGCATCTCGGCTGTGGTCAGCTCTTTCAGCTCGTAGGGTGGCGATCCGGTTAGCAGCAGATACAACAGGACCCCCAGCGAATATGTGTCCGTCGCCGTTGTGATTGGATTGCCCAGAATCTGCTCGGGGCTCGCGTATTGCGGGGTGAACGATAAAAACCCCTCCCGCGTCAGTTGACTCCTGGGGTCGCCTGGGGAGGGAGACAGAATCTTCGCCGTTCCAAAGTCCAGAAGGCGCGGATTGCCGTCCTCGGCCACCAGGATGTTGTCGGGTTTGAGGTCGCGGTGAACCACGAAATTCTGGTGCGCAAACTGCACAGCCTCGCAGACGCGCAGAAAAATCCGGATTCGTTGCGCCTCGCTGAAGTTCTGTTTCTCGCAGAAGCGATGGATCGGCTGTCCGTCCACAAACTCCATGGCCAGGTACAACTCACCCGTCGACGTAACGCCACCGTCCAGCAGCCCTGCGATATAGGGATGCTGCAGGCCGGCCAGAATCTGCCGCTCCTGCCGAAACCGTTCCTGGAAGAGTTCCGAGGCCAAGGGTACGTCAATCAGCTTGATGGCGACTTTCTGCTCGAATTGCCCGTCGTCCCGGTGCGCCAGCCAAACCGATCCCATTCCGCCGCGGCCCAGGAGGCGGTCAATCCGATAGAGCCCAACTCTCCTCTGATCGAACCGGTCGTCCTGCCGGACTGAAGGTTGGCGCCGACACTCCTCCATCAACTGCTCCTCGGCCACGCAGGCATCCAGCAGCGCGCGAACTTCACCTGCCAACTCTGGATCGCCGCCGCACTTGGCTTCGATCAGAGCCTCCCGGTCCTGGGTTGTCGAAGCGAGGGCCTCGGTGACAATGCCTTCCACTTGAACAAACCGCTCCGTAGTCATGTTCGTGCTCACAAAGAACTCCGTCTGCCGGTTTGAACTCCATATGAGAGGTTGCGAGGAGTTTCGGGAAAATGACTCATTTGTCGTCGAAAACTGCCATCCCGCCTGGGCGAATGCGCTGGAAAAGCCAGCCCTTGATGAACTTCAGTTCCCGGTCGACCGTTGCTTTCGATATCTGCATCAACGCGGCAGTCTCTTCCGCGGTGCAACCCAGAAAGTAACGCAATTCGACCAGCTTCACCTTCTCGGCATCGATTTTGCTCAACTCATCTAATGCGCAATTCAGGTCCAGCAACTCCGGGCTTCCGATTCGCACCCAAAGAAGGTCTTCATTCAACGGAACGGAGTGGACACTTCCTCCGCGGAACTTGATCTGGTTCTCTCTTGCGTTGTCGATCAGAATCAATCGCATCATGCGCGCGCAGAAGATATAGAAATGCCTGCGGTCTTCCCAGCCGGCCTTCTTCTGATTCAAGAGCCGCAGATACAACTCGTGAACCAACACCGTCGCTTGGATCACATCGGGGTTCGATTCGCGGAACACATAGCTTGCAGCGATGTGCCGCAGTTGCGGATACACAAGCGGCATCAACTCTTCGAAGGCAGATGCCTCTCCCGCCCTCCACTTGGAGAGCAGAATCGTGATTTCTCCACTGGCCGGGCCCAAGACTGCCACCGTTCGTGCAGAACCTGAATCTAGATTTGGAGCAAGACTAACACCTGCGGTGCGCTACTTAAACGTTTATTTAGCTCAATTTATTAATATTTGACATCTGCCGAAACAAACCTGCTTCCTCGTGAGTCATTTTTCTCCTGGTCCGCGCAACACCTGTGAATGCGCTGAATAGAAGCGTGGAGGCCTGCCATGGCGGCCAACGACATGTCTGGCTGCGATCCATCGGAGAAGAGAAAATGCCCGCAATCCTGACTGTCTTGTTCTTTCTGGCCATAGCCCTGGCCGGTATGCATTCCAATCGCTGCAAGGCCCTGGCTCAGGCTGCCAAAGCCCCCCGGGAAACCGCTCAAAACTAGGAAGGGATATCCATGAGGACCCTGAAGACCATCGTCCAGGTGTTTCTTGTCGCGCTCTTTTGTGCCGCCGACGTTTCCTTGCTCCTGATCGCATTCAAATCCTGATCCCGCACGCGGCATGTAAGGCCGGTTGCGGGTGCGTAAGCAGGCGCTGAGTTTCGTCGGGAGCCGAAACGGAGCAAGGAACCAAGCCGCCGATTTCGATCGTCGAAATTGAATTAGGTCCGAGGGCCCGCCAAGTCATTCGCCTTGGCGGCGAGACCCCGCAACATCCTTGCGGCCGGCTTCGATCATGACCGCAAGCCGTTTCGACTTCCGGTACACATTGAGGACTGCTAAAGTCCATAGCGGAACCAGGTCGACGCCAGGCACCAGCTTGGCAAAGAACGAGGGCAGGAACTCCCAGTGCCAGCCAAGCAGGTAAACCATTACGGCTCCCATGCCGAAATCCAGAGCATCGTCGGCAGGCGATTCAGCTCCCTCCACGAACAGCGGGAAGATGACAATCTGCAGTGCGTCCGCCAGGATGGCCAGCAGCAAGGCAGCGCGCAGCCGCGTGCCCGCCGAAATTGTGAAGGCATTTTGAACCACATTCACCTGCACTCTCACGTTCGACCGTGATCACACCATTCTATGCCTCAGCCTGGTCAAGCGCAGACTCTGCTGCTTCCTCCGCGCGATTCCACAGGGTCAACTATCCGGTCCGCCCCTACTGGGGCAGAGTGTGTCCGATGAACTTGTCAGCCCATTCAATGAAGTACTTCATGTTGGGCGCATCGGTGTGGCCGCCATCATGCTGCCGCCAGGCGAGTTGACCCCCAAGCAGTCCCTGGTTGACCGGCGGCATCTTGGCGCTGTGATAGTCGCCGTCCACATCGAGCCCCTTCGCTCCTAACAATCTGAAGACGCGACTGGCATCCACCGTGGCCATGAAGCTGCCTTCGTGGTCGAGCCATTTGGCGTCGCCCTTTGCCGGCACGCCATAGCTGATAAAGGTTAATCGCGGCGCACAAAGTGCAATCAGTTCGTTGGAGTCAACGGGCAGGTCGCCGGGAGTTTTGCTGCCAAAAGTCGCGTCGGAGGCGCCATACTTCAGAAAGTTGCCGGCCATCCAGTAGTACTCGCCCCCGGTGAGGCTTTCCACGGCCTCGCCGAAGTTGCGGCGCAGCGCCGTTGCTCCGCCTTTGCCGGAGGAACCCACCAGCGCCATCGCGAACCGCTGATCGAAAGCCATGGTCACCAGCGTCGCCTTGCCGTAGCGGGAGACGCCTTCGATGCCGACGTGCTTGGAGTCGACAGCGGAATCGGTCTCAAGATAGTCGAGGCCGCGACTAGCTCCCCAGCCCCAGGCACGCAATGCGCCCCAGTTCTCCGGCGTGCGTGGCTGGCCCTTGTTGACCAGGCCGATAATGCCGCGAGTAAGACCGGCGCCGTCGTCTGCCTGCACGCTGGCCGGATCGATCATCGTGAAGCCCCAACCGGCCGCAACCAACTGCCATGTATTCGGAAGATCGCCGTCCTCGTTCATCTGCGGAAACTGGAAGGGCGTAGCCTTCATCGGTTCCCAGGCCGGGTGCTGCGCGAACACGTCTTTGAGCGCGGGGTCCTGCTCCACCAGCAGTGCCTTGAATGCCTTGTTCACGCGGTCCAATTCGTCCCCGCGTGGCTCATTGGGGTAAGGGAATCCGGCCCGGCCGAACATCATCAGAACCGGCACCGGTCCCTTGGCATTCGCCGGCGTCACCAGCGTCATGTGGATGTGGACGCTGATTGCCGGGAAAGAGGAGTTGTCGACCTCGCCGATAAGGTCTTTGGCCACCACTGGCGTGAACCCGATCATTTCGCGATCCACGGCAGAAACACTCCACGTGACCTTGGGGGTATTGTTGGGAACCCGGCCGTAAACATACTTTGAGAGCAAGTCGACCAGCTCGGGACGACGACGGGCAACCCACAATTCTGGCGTGGTCACTCTCTGGCCATCCTGCATCGTGAGCGGATCTGGAAGTCCTGGGAACGGATTGGCCAGAGCCTCGTCGTAGTTGGCGTGGTTGGGCGCCTTCTCGTTGCCGCTCGGTCCGGGCCGCAATGCCTTGATGCCCAGCTGATCCATCATGTTCTGGTGATCCTGGTCGGCGGTGAAGGTGACCGGCGCCGGACCTACGGGGCTTTGCGAATTTGCCACAACCGAAGCGGCCAGGGCGCAGCAGAGGCAAATGGGCAGCAGAGATGTCAATTTCAGGCCAATAGGCACGGGAGGCTCCAGTTTAGCTGGTTCGTTTCGCAAAAGCGATTTACTTCCGGAAATCATGGTATACCTTCTGTTATGGCGCAGACACGACAATTTATCTTGACCATTGCTTCTCTTTTTCTCGCAAGCTGCATGGGTGCTCAGACTCCCACTTCCAACGCACTTCAGCCGCAAGCGTGGGTTTCCAGTTGGAGCGCGTCGCAGCAGATTCCCGAGCCGCAAAATGCCTTGCCAGCGGCCGACTTGCGCGATGCCACGGTGCGACAGATCTTCCACATGTCGGCTGGTGGAACCGCACTGCGTGTGCATGTCTCCAATGCCTTCGGAACGGAGGCACTACACATTGCCTCAATCCACATTGCGCGGTCGATGCAGCCATCGTCGCCGGCCATTGACCCGGCTACTGATCGGCCCCTCAAGTTTGGCGGCAGCACAGAGGTGACCATTCCCCCCGGCGCCAAGTTTGTTTCCGACCCGCTCGAAGTCGCCGTGGCGCCTTTGGCGGATTTGGCTGTGAGCTTTCATTTGGACGCAGCACCCGCCGTGGAGACAGGGCACCCCGGCTCGCGAGCCACCTCGTATTTTGTGCACGGAGACCAGGTAAGCGCGCCGACACTGGAAGAGGCAAAGCACGTGGATCACTGGTACCAGATCGCGGAAATCGACGTGCAGGCTGAGCCTGGGGCTGCCACGGTGGTCGCGCTTGGCGATTCCATCACCGACGGGCATGGCGCCACGACGAATGGCAACGACCGCTGGACCGACGTGCTGGCGGCGCGGTTGCAGGCCTCGACGAAAACCCGCTCCATTGGCGTCTCGAATCAAGGAATCGGCGGGAATCATTTGCTGACGGATGGCTTGGGCCCGAATGTGTTGGCACGGTTCGACCGAGATGTGCTGACCCCCGCGGCGGTGCGATGGGTGATTGTCTTCGAGGGGGTCAACGACCTGGGAGGGTTGGCGCGGAACGGCGAGGTCACACCAGCGGAGCACGCAGCGCTCGTGCAGAAGGTCATTTCTGCCTACCAACAGATCGTGGTGCGGGCCCACGCGCACGGCTTGCGCGTTTTCGGAGCCACCATTACGCCGTACACTGACTCGGCCTATTATCATCCGGGCCCCCTGAGCGAGGCGGACCGCCAGGCAGTGAACCAATGGATTCGTGACAAGAGCCATTTCGATGCGGTGGTTGATTTCGATGCGGTGGTCCGCGATCCTGAGCGCCCCGACCATTTGCTCCCTGCTTATGACTGCGGCGATCACTTGCATCCATCCCCTGCGGGATACAAGGCAATAGGCGAGTCCATTCCGCTCGATCTGTTTGCGCGTTAGCAGTCCATTTATTTGATTCAGCCAAGGTTCCGAAGTCCAACGCGCCGGAGACGCAACGTTTGTTAGCCCCGCGCCCCATCGCGGTCGTGTGAACAGGCTGTGGCGCAATCCGGCCTGATCGGGACCGAAGCCGAGGCCCAAATCAAAAGACGGCACTGAGCAATCCGGCACACCGCACAGAAACCAGGAATGGTAAAAGTGTCGTGAGTGCGGCGCCAGATGGATGCAACCATTGCCGCGTAACCCGTTGAACTCCTCAACAAACCGGAACGAACAATGCGCTCCGGAGACAGTAAAACCTTGGAGAACTCTTTCACCATGAAAAAGATTGCACTGGCTCTATTGCTCGCTCTCACAATGTTGCCTGCGGCTTCGTTCGCGCAGGTTGTGGTTCGCGTCGGGCCGCCGCCGCCGGTTTACGAGCGCCGAGGCCCGCCACCGGACCGTGGCTACGTGTGGATCGCCGGGTACCACCGCTACGAAGGCGATCACTACGTCTGGACCCCTGGCCGGTGGGACCGTCCGCCACAAGAGCACCAGCGTTGGGTCGCGCACCGTTGGGTTCATCGGGGCGACCACTGGGAAATGCAGGAAGGTCACTGGCGGTAAACCAGGATGCAAGAGGACGCAGCGGATGCTTGGCTTCGTCCTCTTGCAGACGGGTTCATCCCGGCAGGTTCAGTTCCAAACAATGTCTCGCGGATTCATACAGCGGTTCAGGAACTCGAACGCAGGCGATCCTTGGACGGGACTCGCACTTCCTGGCCGAAAACGCTGTGGCCACGGTGGCACTCGACCCCCCTTAGGGGTAAAGGCACAGGAACACGGTCAGTGCCAGCACCATCAACTCCGAATACAGCAGAATCAATACTCCGGCATGGTACAGGCTCCATCGGCGCCCCAGGCAGCGCGCGGTATCGATCATCCCCCAGCAAACCACGGGCACCAGGGCAATCTGCCAAGCAGAGCCGTGCAGCGCGTTTATATCCGGAAATCCCGCCAGACGCAGGCTCGCAGCAAACCCCAGCATCGACAGCGCGATGCCTCGAACCAGAGACTTGCGCTGCGGATGAAACAGACTATTGCGTAGAAACGGCACGCTGTCCAGTGTAGTGCGCGCGTCCTACCCGGCGACCAGATCCATGCCTTGAAGCGCTTCGAGATAGGGCGCGCGCAACACCCCGCGCTCGGTAATAATCGCCGTGACATACTTGGCTGGAGTTACATCGAAAGCCGGGTTGCAGATGCCCACCCCGTGCGGCGTCAGTTGCTTGCCGCCGTGGTGGGTCACCTCCACCGCCGGGCGTTCTTCGATGGGAATGCCTTCGCCCGTCGCCGTGGCTAGGTCGATGGTCGACCAGGGAGCCGCAACGTAGAACGGAATGCCGTGCTCCTTGGCCAGAATCGCCACGTTATAGGTGCCGATCTTGTTGGCGGTGTCGCCGTTGGCGGCGATGCGGTCAGCGCCCACCACCACGGCCTGGATTCGCCCCGCCCGCATCAGGCTCGCGGCCATGTTGTCGCAAATTACCGTGGTGGGGATGCCGTCGGCCATCAACTCCCAGGCCGTTAGCCGCGCGCCTTGCAAAAACGGCCGGGTTTCGTCGGCGAAGACGTTGATCCGCTTGCCCTGCTCGATGGCTCCCCGAATCACGCCCAGGGCGGTGCCGTAGCCGCAGGTAGCCAACGCACCGGCGTTGCAGTGGGTCAGCACGCCGCCTTCTTCAGGCAGCAGCGCTCCGCCCAAAGCGCCCATGGTCTTGCAGGCGGCAATGTCTTCCTCGTACATGGCGTGGGCCTTGGCCAGGATTTTTTCCTGGATTTGAGCCAAAGTCGCGCCAGAGTTCAGCAGCGCCGCAAAGTCGCGCTTCATGCGTTCGATGGCCCAGAACAGGTTCACGGCGGTGGGCCGGGTTCCGGCCAGGTGGGCGCAGATCTGCGCGAATTCCGGCGCGAACTCTTCGGCGGTGGCGGCCTTGGTGCCCAGTACTCCGAGAGCGATGCCGTAGGCGGCGGAAACGCCAATCGCCGGCGCACCTCGAACCACCATGGTCACAATCACATCGGCCACTTCCTGGTAAGTCGTGGCAAGCACATAGCTCTCCTCGAGAGGGAGCTTGGTTTGATCGATAAAACGTACGCCGTCTGGGGTCCACGCCAAGGTAGGAATCATGCAATATCAGTCTAAACCAACTGCGGTGGGGCCAACTGCTCGCTCGTCGCTCGCACCAGCATCATTGACCCGGCTCGCAACAGGTCGAGGTTTCAGCGGGGAAAGGAAATGCTTCCGGCCCCCGGACACCTGTTTCCTATTCCCTGATTCCTACTGCCCGCCCGCCGCCCGTAGCAAATCGCCGAGTGCATGCAGATCCGCGGGGCTGGAGTCGCCTACGATTACGTAGCGGAGACCCAATTCGCTCCATGTCTCCATGCTGAACCCCTTTTCGTTGGCCGTCGTTTGGCCCGCCTGCAGCGGAACCGAATCCGGCTGGTCTTGCAGGATAAAGACCGAAAGCTGGTGCTTGCGCAATTCGAACAATAGCTGCGCACCGGGGCTATGCTTGAAATACATCAGCCGCCCGCCCAGCAGTCGGTACGGGGAGTCCTTGAGTTCGGGAAGATTGAAGGTGAATGGTAGTTTGCCCTGGAACCACGGCTTCACGGTGTGCCGGTCGGTGGAGACAACATCGACCGGGTTGCTGCTGGCCATGGTGGCCACGTGCAAATCGAGCAGCTCGGCAAATGCCTGTTCCCGTTGGTGGTGGTGCGAGAGCATGGTGAACGATACCGCCAGAATCACGAAAGAGGCTGCCACTATGGCCAAGCCGGGGATCCAGGTAATGGCCCAAAGCGATTTGCGGCGATTCTGCAGGCTCTTGGCGATGCGGGCCTGGAATTCGGGCGAGGGGGCGTAGCGTGCGGCGGCGGCCCGCGTGGCGCGTTTCATCTGCATACGGGCCAGTACCTCTGCCGAGCAGGAAGTGCAGCCGCGCAGATGGTCCTCGATGCCCTCGAGTTGCTCCGGGGTGCAGCCTTCATCCACGTAGACATCGAGCCAGTCCTGCCACAGTTCGCAGCTCATTGCGCAGCCTCCTTGAGTCTCGTTGCCAACAAGGTGCGCATGGCTCTGCGTGCGCGGAAAAGCCGCGACATCACCGTTCCCATGGGAATTCCGAGTGTCTGCGCGATCTCCTGGTAACTCATCTCCTCCAGGTCGGAGAGCAGAATCACTTCGCGGAAGTACATCGGAAGCTCTTCCAGGGTGTCTTGGATCGTCTGCTGTTCAACGCGCGCCAGCAGCAGCGACTCCGGGGTCTCATCGGTGGAGGGCGGCAAAGGCGCATCAATGTCGCTGTCGAAAGAAACAAAGGCCTGCAAACCGGACTTCGAAGTCAGGTAGGTGTTGCGCAGAATCCGATACATCCAGGCGCGGAAGTCTGTTCCCTGGCGAAAGCTGGAGAAGCCTTTGAGCGCTTTCGTGAACGCTTCCTGCACCAAGTCCTCTGCAGTGGCCCGATCTTGCGTGAGCCAGCAGGCAAAGTTATAGAGCCTGGCAAACAGCGGCATTGCCAGTTCTTCGAAAGATCCGGTATCGCCACTTCGATCGGCCACGGCACGGTCAGTGTACCGCAGGCAGCTTGGCGTCTGCGCGCAGGGCGCCGTTATTCGCCGGGGTTGGCCGCTGTGCCGGCCAGCAGGATGGGCGCGGTTGGCGTGGCCGAGCCTTCAGCCTTTTCGACCGTCACGCCGAAGGCTTTTGCCGCAACGCCCTTGGGAAGCGGCGGCAACACCACCTCGGCGCTCCCGGTTGCGTCCGGACAGAAAAGCCCGGCGGGTATGGGCGCACCTCCATTGGCTGGAATCAGCCACAATTCATAAGTCCAGTCCTTGGTGAGCGGTTTCAAGCCGCTTCCCTGAAAGAACAGGGCGCCGCGGTCGGCCAGGTAGATGGCCCGGCCGCTGGGCTCGCTCTTCACCTTGGCGGCCGTCAGCAGCACGTGCTGTGCCGCCGGCGCGTGCAGCAATTCAAACACCTGCCGGGCCTGTGCGGATTCGCCCGCCATGGTTGCAATGTTCTCAGTCTGGGTGTGCAGTTTCTGTTTCAGTTGATTCACGCGGACGGCAAGCGAGACGGCCAGCAGGGCCATGGCTGCCGCTGCCAACCAGCCAAGCCAGATGGCGGCAGTGGAGCCTGTATGCGCCGCGGCAATCGGCACCGGCGGCGGGGCCTTCGCTTCCGGATTGGGGGCATGGAGCCTGTGAAGAAAACGCTCTCGCGATCCCAGAGGAACCGGCCGCTGCTCCACGCTCAGGCTGAGCCAGGCCAGGTCGCCCAGCAGTTCCGCCAACTCGGCACGGCATTCGGCACACTCGGCAACATGGGTCGCCGTCACCACGGCTTCCTCGAACGGAAGAGCGTGCATGGCCTGAAGGGCCATGTCCTCCTGCGAGATGTGCTGGCCGCTGTTCATGCCTGGAGCGCCTTTCGCAAAGTGAATAATGCCATCCTGATCCTGGTCTTCACGGTCCCCAATGGGTCTCCCGTGGTGGCTGCGATCTCCGCGTGACTCAAGCCCTCGAAGTAGGCTAGCTCAATCGACTTTTGCTGTTCCCAGGGAAGGCCCTCAAGCACTGCGCGCACCTTCTCCATGATGGCGTCACGTTCTGTTTCGTTGGCTAGGTTTCCGCTTGCCACCAGCACCACATCTTCCGGGGCGTCGGTTGGCTTCCTGCGCCGCAGGCAGTCGATGGCGCGGTTCCTGGCAACCACCAGCAGCCATCCGCCCAGCGACCCTTTTCCCCTGGCGAAGAGCTCCGGCCTCTTCCAAAGCTGAAACAGAATGTCCTGCATCACGTCTTCGGCCTGGGCCTTGTCTTTCAACACGCGCAGAGCCACGGAAAACACCATGCCGCCGTATCGATCGAACAGCGTGGTCATGGCGCCCTGGTCCTGCGCCCGCACCGCTTCGAGCAATAGGTCGTCTCCAGGCTGGACCGGATCGCCTGCCTGAGCAATCGCGTCGCGATGTACGGTGCTCATGCTAGTGGAACGCTCGTGCGACAGAATCGGATTGGAGGGATTCTCGCTCATCTGACCGCTCCAAGAACCAATACATCCGCACCGGCGGCACGCGCAAGAATTAATCAATGAAAAAATCGGCCCCCAACGACAGGTCTTTGTCGTCGGGGGAATCGGTGTCGAAATATCAAAGGACTCTGATGATGAAAACCGAGAGCTGTTCTACGTCACCGGCGCCACGAGTTGGTGGGCGATGGCGAATAGGGCCAGTTCCAGGCGAGTGGATACGCCGGTCTTGTCAAAAATGTTGGACAGGTGGCGCTTGACCGTCTCTTCGCTGAGGGTGAACTGCTTGGCGATGTCGCGGTTGCTGCAGCCTTCGACAATGCAGCCCACCACGTCCAACTCGCGCGGGGTCAGCCCGTAGGTCTTGCGCTGCGGCACGGCGGCCTGCTGCATCAGGTCGTGCAGAGCCGACACCAGGTTGATGACGCGCTTGCCCCCGATCCAGTAGTCGCCGCCGATGACGGTGCGGATGGCGGTCTGCAGGTGGCTGGCCAAGGCATCCTTGAGCACAATGCCGCGCGCGCCAATGTGCAGCGCCTCAATGATCTGCTGGGTGGTGATGGTGGAGGTTAGCAGCAGAATCTTGACCGTGGGCGTGCCGTTCATGATGGCGCGCATGGCTTCCAGGCCAGGCAGGCGCGGCATCTGCACGTCCAGCAGCAGAATGTCCGGTTGCAATTCCAATGTCTGGGTGATGGCCTCGTCGCCGTCGGAGGCATCGCCCACAACATCGAAACCGTCTTTCTCAGAGAGCATGTTACGAACACCGATGCGAACTACCGGGTGATCGTCTGCGAGCACAATTCGAATAGGTCGTTCCACTGTGCGGCTTACCTCCAGATGCCGGGCGGGGGCCCCGACGAGATGGTTGCTTGGCAAATCCATCGGTACCAGCCAGCCAGGGGAACGGCGGTTGAGCCGCGTGCGCTTGGCACCCCTAAGGGCGTCCCTAAGCTGGTAATCCTGCCTCCAGCATACGCTCCAGATTCAGGGCAGCGGTGCGCAAATCGCGGATTACAACAGCCTTGGCCTCTAGGTTGTTACTGTCGCTCTCCGTATCGGAATCGAGGATTCCGCCTTCGAGCAAAGCGCCCAGTCGCGCGGCCTCGAGAGCCCCGGCCATGGCGCAACCCCCTTTGATGGAGTGGCCGATGCGATGGACCTGTGCCAAATCGTCCCCGGCCACGGCAGCCTCAAGCAAAGCCAGGCGCTTGAAGAGATCGGCCACAATGGCGGCATAAATCTCACGCAGCGCGGCTTCGCTCATCATTTCCCGGAGCTGGCGCAATGTGTTCAAATCCACAATCGGCTCCGCATCCTCGGTGGCCAAAGGCGCGGCATTCTGGGCATTGGCCTCGTCGCGCAAGACGAGTTTTTCAAGCAATTGGCCCAACGCTTCCGGGCCAAAGGGCTTCAGCAGGAAGGCGTCCGCGGCCGCCATGACTTCCTCCGGGGGGTAGCTGCCGCTGACGGCAAACACCAGGGCTTGACAGCGGGCGCGGAGTTCATTAATCAGCCGGACTCCGCTCAGACCCGGCATCTGCGCATCCATCAGGATCACCGCGGGAACAAACCCGCCCTCCGTCAGCAGGTCGCATGCGATTTGCCCTCCCTCTGCGGTATGTACTGTGTATCCCTCCAAAGTGAGCAGCGTGGCCATCACTTCGCGGCTGACCAGATCGTCGTCGATCAGCAGCACCGTGGGAAACTCTGTCCTCGTGCCGATCCCAAGCATGTGTCTAGTGTGCCACCCTTGGCCGCAGTGTGCTGCAAACCCAGCAGTCAAAACAGAAAGCGTCATCGCTTCAATTCCCCACAACAAGCACCTGAAAGCTGCCGGTCACCGGCTCTGTCTTGAGGGTTCCGATGCCGCCCGGCTTGTCCAGGTTGACTCCCGCCAGGTCGGTCACCAGGTAAACTTCGCCCGTCGATTGATCGAGCGCCAGGGTGCGGGCGCGCTGCCGTGTAGGCAGATTCTGTACCACCGCGTAGGTGTCGGTCTCGTGCTGGCGAATCACCGTGAGCGTGCCCTGGGCGCCTCCGTTGGCGCTGTAGATGAGCCCGCGGTTGGCGTCGTAGTCGATGGCTTCAGTGCCCGGGCCGGTGGGCAAACTGGCAACCGTCTCGCCGGTGTCTGCGTTCAGCACTGCCATCTTCATGTTGTTGCAAGCGACGAACAGGCGGCTATGGCTGTGATCGATGGCCAGGCCGCTGGGTTCGGGGCAACCCGAGCCCAGGTTGAGATTCCGCACGGCAGCGGCGGGCGAGCCTATGCTCCAATCCAGAACCGTGGCCTCGCCGCCCTTGTGCAACTGGGACACGATCGACTGCGCGTCGAGCCGGGCTATTCGATTCTGGTCCACGAGGTTGACGAACACCAGCCCGTTGCCGTCCGCCTGGGCAAATCCAAGATGGCCCGACATCAGGATGGTGCCCGCTTGCGTGCGCGTCTCCAGGGCGATGAGCGTGAACGATGTCTTGACAATCGGGTTGGGAGGCTTCTGCGTGGGCGGGCTGACCTGCCCGTGGGTCGTCCGCTGCGGCGCATTGGCCCGAGGCGGTGACGGTGCGGTCGCGATCGGGGCGCTGCAGACAACGAAAAGCAATCCGCTTTGCGGCTCGATAGCCAGAGCCCGGGGACTAGGGCCGGTGGGAATCGAGGCGACAATCTCAAACGTGCGCCGGTCGAAGACCTTGACGGCATCCTCTGCCCCGTCGCTGATGTAGCCGAATTCGCCGGAGGAGTCGAGCGCGATGGCGTGCGCTTCACGCAGGCCGCGCACCACTCCGGCCACTGTGCCGGTCTCCACATCCACCACCTGGACCGTAGTGCCGTGGGCAATGAAGAGCTGGTGGGCTGCCGAATCTACCGTCAGGTAGTCCCACGTGCCCACCCCGCCAATAACCCAGGCGTTTTTGATTGCATACGGCTTCCCGGGCGTCTCAGTGGGCGCGGGGATTTGCTGCGCAGCCACGGTGGCACAGGCCAGCAGGCCGAGAATCAGGACATTCCTCATCAGCAAGGGCTCCTGATAACTAGATGCGCGGCAAGCAGCTACCGCTCGAAGTTTGAGCAAGATGGGTGGAGATCGACGAAATTCTCATCGGTTCGAAGTTTTGAAAGGGCACCAGTTCAGATCGCCCTTGACTTACTCCAGCGCCGTGGAAGACACCTCGTGCAGCCAACCCGGCGCCTTCAGCAGTTCGCGGGGACGCGACCCGTCGGCCGGCCCCACCAGCCCGTCGCGCTCCATCAAATCGATCAGGTGCGCCGCACGGCCGTAGCCAATCCTGAGCCGCCTTTGCAGCAGCGACGTAGACGCCTTGCCGAACTCGAACACCAGTTGCACGGCATCGTTGAACAGCGGATCGTTCTCGTCGGGGTCGGGATTCGAGCCCTCGACGGAGGGGCGGTCGTCCTTGGGCGATTCCAGAAAGCCTTCGACATACTCCGCTTCGCCCTGCGCCTTCCAGAAGCCCACCACCGCGGCGGTTTCCTTCTCACTGACGTACGGCGCGTGCAGGCGCACCAGGCGGCTGGTGCCGGGAGGCAGAAACAGCATGTCGCCGCGGCCCAGCAGCGATTCGGCGCCGTTGGTGTCCAGAATGGTGCGGGAATCCACCTTGGTGGCCAGGCGGAAGCTGATGCGCGAAGGAACATTCGCCTTGATCAGCCCGGTAATTACATCCACGCTGGGCCGTTGCGTGGCCAGAATCAAATGGATGCCCACGGCGCGCGCCATCTGCGCCAGCCGCGTAATCGACTCTTCGACGTTGGCGCGATCCAGCATCATCAGGTCGGCCAGTTCGTCGATGATGATTACGATGTACGGCAACGGCTCTTCTTCAACGGCAGAGTCGTCTTCGAACAGCGAGGGCATCGAAGCGTCGAACAACTTGTTGTACTGGTCGATGTTGCGCACGCTGCGGCTGGCCAGAAGCTTCAAGCGCCGCTCCATCTCCCGCACAGCGTTGCGCAGCGCGTTGGCGGCCAGCTTGGGGTCGGTGATGATGGGCGTGAACAGGTGCGGCACGCCCTCGTACATGCCCAGTTCCACGCGCTTGGGATCCACCAGGATCAGCCGCACCTGCGCCGGTGTGGTGCGGAACAGGAGGCTCATGATCATGGCGTTGATGGCCACGGACTTGCCCGAGCCCGTGGAGCCGGCGATCAGCACGTGGGGCATCGAGGCCAGGTCGGCGGTCACGATTCGGCCGTTGATGTCTTTGCCCATGGCCAGGGTCAACCGCGACTTGGCCTTGCTGAACGTCTCCGACTCAATCACATCCCGCAGGTGAATAGTCTCGCGCTCGTGGTTGGGAACCTGGATGCCCACCGTGCTTTTGCCGGCCATGCGCTCAATCAGGATGCTCTCGGCGCGCATGGCCAAGCATAGGTCGTCGGCCAGGCCGGTGACGCGCGAGTACTTGACCCCGGCTTCGGGCTTGAACTCGTAGGTCGTCACCATCGGTCCCGGGTTGATCTGCACCACCTGCCCGCGCACGTCGAACTCGGCGTATTTTTCTACCAGCACCTTGGCTTCCTGGCGCAATTCGTCTTCGCGTACCGCCTGGGGGCCGTCTCCGGCATTCAGCAGCGTGCTGGGCGGCAGCTTGAAGCCGCTCACATTTTTGGGCGCTACCGGTGCTGTGCGCAGTTCCGCGTCGGCGCGATTGTGAATAGCGATACTTGAAGCAGGACGCGGCGCCGCTTCAAACTGTGCGGGCTGAACTGCGGGGCGAGCTTGCGGAGCCTGGCTCTCGGCCGGCCGTGCCTGCTCCTGCCGGATCTGTTCCAGTCTGGCCTGTTCTTGCCGGGCCCCTTCGCGCCAGGGTTCTTCCTGCCTGGGCTGTTGCTTCCGAGGCTGGTCGGGTCTTGGCTGCATGGGAACCACGTTGGACTTGATCGGAACCTGTTCGGCAGCCGCTTCCGGAGCAGGAAGTGGTTCTGACCATCCCAACGACGCAGACCTGTCGTTCGGGGCCCCGGGCTCAGCCACCGCCCGCTCCCAGATGCTGGGCTTGGCCGGCTGCACGCTGATCGGGATCGCTTCGCTGGCTTCTTCTACTTGAGCGGCGCGCTGAAAGGCCGGCACGTCGACGAACGGGTCGCCGGCCTCCTCGTTTCTGCGCCGCAGAAACCCCAGCAGGCGGCGCGGACGCGGTCCGGAGGCCTCCTGCGTCTCCTCGTCTTCCGGCTCCGGCCCAATCCCGGGGATGACCTGCTGGCTCTGCTCCGGCTGCGCAATCGACGAGCGGCGAGCCATCTTTTCCGCAACACGAACCTGGCGGCGCTCTTCGCGCTCCTCCCGCCAACTGCGCCAGCGATCGTGCCATCCGGATACCTGGAACCAGCGATCCTGCAGCGATTCCCAAACCGACCGGAAGCTCACGGCGGAAGCGAAATAGATACCGGCGCCGGCCAGCACGCTGGCCACCACCCAGGCTCCCTGGATGTTGAGGTAACGCACCATCACGCCGGCCATCATGCGGCCCACAACGCCCTCGATCGGAACCAGTTGCAGCCACAGCACATGCCACGGCAACAGGCCCATCACCGTGGGCAGAAATACCAGGGCCAACAACGTGCCGATCCAGCGCAGCGCAAACGAGCCGCTGGGTCGCGAATGCATCCAGGTCCAGCCGATTCCGCCCAGCCACAAGGGCAAAAAGAAAGCGGTCAGGCCCAGAGTCTGCAGCAGCAGGTCGCTCATCCAGGCCCCGAACAGGCCGATCCAGTTATGCACAGCGCTTGGCGCGATAGGGCCTGTCGCCGTGTTCAGCGAAGGGTCCGAGGCGTGGTAAGTGATCAGGGAGAGAAGAAGGAGGAGCGAGACAAGCGACAGCACCAGCCCCAGAAACACGTTCAGGGGGCGGTTTCGCGTGGGCGACAGAGCAATGCGAATCGATTTCATGGCGGGCTCAATCTCGCTCCACAACTGCGCGCAACCTGCGCGTACGAGCTGCGACAGCGAACGAAGAGTCCCAGAGCAGTTTCCATTATCGCCGCGCCGCCCCCGGATTCAACCGCAAAAGCACGCCAGGGAACCTTGCTGCGAACCCCCCCACCATCACCTGCGGTGAGGCAGACGCCGCTGCCCACATCTCAACCAGATTAGAAGGATGGGAGAGCACAAACCGTCCGGGTCTCCCTTCCTAGCCTCTATTCCGCCGCGAAGGGCCACTGCCGCAGCTTTCTTGCCCTGAGCCAATAAATGCCGGTGCCGCTGAGGGCAATTGCGGCCGCAACAGCCAACCCTCCGAGGGCATGGCTGCGATTGGCCAGCAGGAAAAGAAAGCCGGCAATCGCCACCAGCGGGGGGAGGGGATAGAGCGGCATCTTGTAAGGCCGCTCCAACTCCGGCCGCTGCACGCGCAAGAGGATCACGCCGACATGCTGCAGGAAGAACTGCAGCAGGATGCGGGTGACGACCAGCATGGTGATGACCTGCTGCAGCGAGAAGAAGCAGAAGGCAGAGGCCACCAATCCCAGCGCCACCAGCGACCGGTGCGGAATGTGATGCCGGGGATGGACGACGGCCAGAAAGCCGAAGTAGTTGCCGTCCCGCGCCGCGGCGTAGGGCACGCGGGAGTAGCCCAGCAGCAGCGAAAACACGCTGGCAAAGGCCGTCCAGATAATGAGCGCGGCCATCAGGCGACCGGCCATGGGACCGAACGAGGACTGGGCAATGTCGGCCACCAGTTGCAGGCGCACGGTGGCTCCGGCGGCGGCGTGCTGGGCCGCGTCCCGCATGGAAGGCAACGCCGCCAGGTTCATGAGCACATAGAAGGTAGAGACGAACAGCACCGATAGCAGGATGGCGCGGGGAATGGTGCGCTCCGGTTTGCGGACCTCGCTGCCCAGAAAGCAGATGTTGTAGTAGCCCCAATAGTCGTATGTGGTGATGAGCGTGGCCTGCGCCAATCCGCCCAGTGCAATGGCTGCGGGCAAGGCGGGCGAAGCCGGCATGTGCCAGCCACCCATTACTGCCGCGTGGGAGAAGCCCGACACGATAACGCCGGCAATGGCCGCCATGACTCCGACAAACAGCACCCAGGCCAGCCGGGTGACCGCGCTGAGGTTGCGATAAAGCAGGGCCGTCACCAGCAGGCAGGCAGCCGCAGCGGCGAAGTTGGCATAGTGGAGCATGGGCAGGGCAGCCAATGGCGCGTTGTCGAGAGATGGCCAGAACCAGGCCAGAAAGCTCGACAGCCCGATGCAGCCCGAGGCGATGGAGAGCGGTGCCGAAAAGCTCAACTGCCAGACGTAGAGAAAGCTGAGCCAGTTGCCGGCGCGCTCGTGGCCGTAGATCTCTCGAAGGAACGCATAGGAGCCTCCCGCACGCGGAAATGCGGCGCCCAACTCGGCCCACACCAGCCCGTCGGCCACGGCGATAGTCGCGCCCAGCACCCAGGCCCACACGCTCAGCCGGTAACCGGCGGCGGCAATGACCAGGGGCAAGGTAATGAAGGGGCCGACCCCGATCATCTCCAGCATGTTGAACAGCACGGCGGAGTGCAGGCCGATTCGGCGCTCGAGGGCAGCGGGAGGGGGCGGCGTAATGGAGGACTGAATCATGGGTCGGGGCTTCCGTTGGACCTTTTGAAGCGGCCCGCCATCGGGGAGAGGGCCTCCAATCGACGTGCCTTGGCAGCCTGTAGGAAAGGTAGCTTCTTCTTGAGTCTAAAGCCCCGCAGCAGGTGTGTTTTCAGGGTATGGCAATTGCAAAACAGCCGCAGCCAGGAAATCAGGTGTCCCAAAATCGTAGTAACTCGGCTCTCCGTAATTCGGAGATTGCTTGCACAAAGACCGGAAGAATAAGAATACAGATCGTTTCTGTGGTCCGGGAGTTCCCGAACAATCCCAGCGAATACCAGGACCTGGTCGGGCTGATCAGCTTCCAGCCGAAAGGAGAAACAATCAACCACATGCAACACGCCCACAGGGAGATGGTGTATCCACGCCGTGGGACG
The DNA here is from genome assembly GCA_964560845.1 of uncultured Occallatibacter sp. GTDB lineage: Bacteria > Acidobacteriota > Terriglobia > Terriglobales > Acidobacteriaceae > Telmatobacter. The sequence goes on from CAZLMY010000011.1 coordinate 28,936, forward strand.
GCGGCGATCAGGCAGCAGGGAAACACCAGCGCAGCCGCCAGATATCGATCGAACATCAAGTCGTGAAGAGAAATGAGTCTGTGGGGAAGGGCGCTGAGTGCGCTGCGGCCCACGGTGAACCAGGTCATGTACAGGGCATAAACACATGCGACTGCAAGCAGAATGCGGCGAAGCGTGAAAACCGTCAAAGCCGTCTCTCCTGGATCGCCGCATTCGCTCGTAGCCCAGCGATTTGTTGGTTCTCGCTCCGATCCGCTGCCCGGATTGTACACTGACGGGGACTATGTTCTTTTCCGAGAGAGTACGCCAAGCAGCAGTTCTACTGACCTTGACCGGCCTCCTTCTGGCCTCCACGCACCCTGCCCGCATCGCAGCGCAGCAAGCAGCGGCCAATGCAAGGCAACTGACCCCCAGCGAACCCAGCAGCATTGTTCTGCCCCTGCCCGAAGACCGCGGCCAGGCGGCCGTCGCGCAAGCCCTGAGGCGGCTGGGAACCACCGCCAGCGTGATGATGATCGTGGCCCACCCGGACGACGAAGACGGTGCGCTGCTGACGTACCTGTCGCGCGGGCTAGGAGTGCGAACGTGCCTGCTGACCCTGACTCGCGGCGAAGGCGGCCAGAACGCCATGTCTGCCGACAGCTACGATGCGCTGGGCGTGATGCGCACCAACGAGCTGCTCAAGGCCGACGAGTACTACGGAACGAAGCAACTTTGGGGCACCGAAGCGGACTTCGGCTTCTCCAAGACCCAGGAAGAGGCTTTTGCCAAGTGGGGCCATGACCGGGTTCTGTATGACGCCGTTCTAGCCGTGCGGCGCGAACGGCCCCAGGTGATTGTGTCCACCTTCGTCGGCGGCATTACCGACGGACACGGCCACCATCAGGTCTCCGGCGAGATCGCGCAGGAAGCGTTCAAGGCGGCCGCAGACCCCAATGTATTTCCCGAACAACTAAAGGAAGGTTTGCAGCCCTGGCAGCCGCTGGCGGTCTACTCCATGGTTCCCTTTGCGCCGGTAACAGACAAAGGCATGTTCGACTACGCCACCGGCAAGTGGGCGCCGGCCAGGTTCAAGAATTATGTCACCGGCGAGTGGATCATCGGCGTTCCGTCGACAGACGTCACGATGCAAGTGGGCGAGCGCGACCCGGTGCTGGGGCGCAGCTATGTCCAGATTGCGCGCGAAGGCTGGGGCGAGCAAAAATCGCAGAACGGCGGAGCAAACCCGGCCCTGAACGGGGCGGCGGAGACGCGTTACCACCTTTGGGCGGTGCCAGAGAGCGCAAAAACCGGGACACAGTGCAGGCAAGGTCTCGACCATGCACGATATGGTCCGGCCTCGCTCTTCCAGAATAAATTCGTTTGCATCAAGCCGCTCGTATCCGGATTGTCGGAACTGACGCCCAAGCCGCCAGTTTGGCTGCAGAGCGCTCTTTCCAAAATCAGCAAAGAAATTGCGCAATTAATCGAACCGACCGACTGCTGCAGGCCCTCAACTGCGCGGGGCTTCGCAGCGATCTATGGAGAAGCGCTTGAATTACGCGCCAGAATCGCCGCCAGCGATTTGCCCAACCCCGGCAAATCGAACCTGATCTTCGAACTCGACATAAAAATCGGACAGCTCCAGGAAGCGGCCAAGGCGATACTCGGATTAGAGGTCCAGGCCTTCCGCGCCAACGCAGCCAGCGCTTCGCGAAGCGCCTTTGCTGGCCGTGGCACATCCGCCGATGAAACGCCGCGCACTGTGACTCCTGGAGAAGTATTTCGCGTTCAGGTGCGTACCTCAGGCGCTCCGGAAGGGGGTTCGGACGGAGTAGTTTTGGAGCGAACCTGGCTGGAAAGCCATTCCGGCGACCCATGGAAAGTCGAAGCGGAAAAGACGATACCGACGGAAGATACAGAAACGATAGATCACTTTTTTCACGTTGAGGCTGCTGCCAATGCCGAACCGACGCAGCCCTATTTCACTCGTCCCAATACCGAACAGCCATTCTATGACCTTTCCGATTCTTCTTTGCGGGGAGATTCTTTCGCACCCTGGCCGTTGACGGCCTGGGCGGAGTTCAATGTGATCGGCATGCCCATCCGCGTCGGTCAGGTGGTCCAGACCATGCAGCGCGTGACCGGCCCAGGCGGCATCTATGAACCGCTGGTGGTGACACCGGCCATCGGAGTGCGCATGGAGCCGCAGGCGCGCATTATCCCGCTGGATGGATCGGCGCTTCCGGTGCGTGTCACCGTCCACACACAAGCTCCCGCCGAGGGCACCGTCTCGCTGGAATTGCCCGCCGGTTGGCTAGCGTCACCTGCCGCGGCTTCCTTCCATCGCGACAGCGCCGGAGACACCGAGCCCCTTCTTTTTTCCGTAACCACAGACGACGCCAAAGCAGGCGCCTATGCGATTCAGGCCGTGGTCCACTCCGGCTCGCACGACTACAGAACCGGCTGGCAGAGCGTGGGATACGCCGGCCTGCGTCCCTATAATGTCTACCATCCCGCCACTCTAGAGACGCGCAAAGTGGATGTGAAGCTGGCTCCACGGCTGCGCGTGGGCTACGTGATGGGGACCGGCGACCTGGTTCCGGAGGCTATCGAGGGGCTGGGGACTGTCCCGCATCTGTTGACCCCCGCGGAATTGACTTCTGGCGATCTATCCAAGTGGAACGTGATTGTGCTGGGCATCCGCGCTTATTCGGCGCGCCCGGAGTTGCAGCAGGCCCAGTCGCGGCTGGATGAGTTTGTTCGCCGTGGAGGCACCCTGGTTGTCGAATATCAGAGCTCCACTTTCCCTGCCCCTCTGCCGCTAGGCATGGGCCGCACCCCGGAGCGCGTGGTGGACGAGGAGGCGCCCGTCCGTTTGCTTGATCCCTCCAACCCGCTGCTGACCTTTCCCAACCAGATCACGGCTGCGGATTTCGACGGCTGGGTGGAGGAACGCGGCCACTCGTTCCTGGATTCCTGGGACCCGGGCTATACCGCGCTCACCGAGACCGCCGACCCCGGCCAGGACCCGCAGCGCGGCGGCTTGCTTGTGGCTCATCCAGGAAAAGGGACTTATGTCTACGTGGCTTTCGCCGTGTACCGCCAGCTACCCGAGTTAGTTCCCGGCGCCTATCGTTTGCTGGCGAACCTGCTGAGCGCCGGCCGGGAAAGTACCAAATAGGGCGCGAACCAAGAAGCGTGATCGGATGAAGCGGCGAAGACCGAGAAGGCTATCGACAGCCCGAACGTGCCGCAGCGGACGGAATGGACGGACATGGCTACCACGCCAAAGAGATTGAGAACGGTGTCTGCTTTCTTGGGCCAACAGACCACGCTCACGCTGGCGACCGCCAACGACGAGGGTGAGCCCTGGGCTACACCGCTGTTCTATCTTGTCGACGACGCGCTTTCCCTCTTCTGGCTTTCCAGCCCAGACAGCGAGCACAGCCGGAATCTCAAGGCGAATTCAAGTGCAGCGGTGACTGTGTATTGCCATGCCGAGCATTGGCGTGAGATCCGGGGAGTACAGATGCGCGGGACGGTTACAGTGGTCTCAAACCCACTGCGCCGCAAGTCTCTGATCGAGCAGTATTGCAATCGATTTAGTCTCGGGACCCTGTTTCAACTGCCCATAGCCCTGCACATCCTGTACGAATTCCGCCCCCATTCGCTGCGCTATCTCGACAATTCCGGCGCCTTCGGGCGAAAATTCAATATCGTATTGCCATGCAGCACTGAAAACGATTCGGCCGCGCTGTCTTCCGCAATCCGCGAAATGGAATGACTCGCTCGACGCAGAGGCTCTTGCGACTGTGGAGGAAGTCACTGTCCTCAAATAACTTCCTCCACGGGCAAAACTGCTTTTCGCAGTGCCCCGGATTGCAGGGTCATTGCGGCCTCTAGATGGCCTTGGCCAGATAGTCGAACGATGGCGCCGTTTGTGAGCCGGCTCCAGGCAGGTTTCCGATCTTGCGGACCAGCAAATCGTAGCGAGGATCGTCGCGCAGATCAGCCAGAACCGGATCGGACCGGAATCCGAGGCTCCAAAGTGACCCCTCAGTGTAAGAGGCTTCGAGCCATCTGGTCGCATCCTGTCTCTTGCCCAGCCCCAATGAGACCAACGCCATCCCATACGCGCAATTCTTCTTTTTCTGGGAGTTCAACTGCTCCAGGACGTGGAAGATGCCCCAGGCCTTCTCGGTCTTGTCGGAGACACCGTATGCATAACCCAGGACTCCTTGCAAAATTGAGTTCTGGCCAAAATCGGCGGCTCTGGATTCGATGCGCTGCAGATTCTCCAGCGAGGGTCCGGCCTGCAGCAGAGCCAAGGCTTCCACGACGGCGAGCGTCAGGCTGCGGCCACCGCTCGACTGCACCTGCCCCACGAGTTCGAGGGCCTGACTCCAGTCCCCGGACAGGTATTGAATCCAGCAAACAAGCGCACCCAGCGATCCGATCAATGTGTTGTTCCGCCAAGCCTCCCAAGCCCAGGTGGAAGCAACCCTCAGATCCCCTTCAGCAACGTGGATCAGAGCCATTCCCGCCAACGCAAACGCGCTCTCCGGCTGTTTCTCAAGCACGTCTTCGAACTTGGCACGGGCCTGTCGCCACTTGCGCTCATAAACCAGATTGAGCCAGGCGGCGCTGCAGGTTGCATCCGTTTCCGCATCCTCGTCCGTGGGCTGAGAGCGGCGCAATGCCTCCATGGCGCAAGAGTAGGCCACGGCGCTGTCCATCATGCCCTGCAAACCCGCCACGAGCATGGCGTCGGCCAGTCCTATGAAAGCTCTGGAGTTTCCGGGGTCCTGATCGATGGCTTTGCGAAACAGGCCTGCAATGAAATTCAGACTGTCCTCGGAGTGCGTCTCCCACATCTCCGCGGCGCGCGTGGTCAATGCCTTCGACTGTCGCTTTCGCACGGCAAGAGAATCCGCTTCTCCATCCTCAACGTCTTGGCCCTGTTCTGCCAGGCTCAAAAGCCAGCGATCGATCTCTTCTGCGTATGCAAACACTGACCCTTTGCACCCGCCGAAATGGTGAACGGGCAAGCCATGACAGGCATGCCAACGCTGCACAGTGCGAGGGCTGCGCTCAAGATATTCCGCAATTGACTTCCAGGAATCCAACCTCGATTTCGGCACAATACCTCCAACCTTTCGCGGGGAGAAGGTACGGCAGGACAGCATAGGTCGGTGCATCGCGCAGATGTTACCCGGCATCGTTTCTGGTAACATCCTGATTTCGAATGAGCAGAGTATATGACACTTTCTGTGCCGAAAGCAATGCAATCTCATCGATTGAACTCTGTGAGCACATACGCATCAAGTACATGCCGCATGCTGTGCTTCACCAAATTCAGTTGGGGAGGGTCTCAATCAGGCTCGCATCCGTTTCATGTCAGAACTTGGCGTAATCTGACAACACCTGCTGAAGACAGCCCGGCATCCGATCGACTTGATGCTTTTTCGTCTTCTTCTTGTAACTCGATCTCTATCAGATATTTCCAGGGTGGAATGTAGGAGTTATAGCGACCCGCCTCTCCCCGGTGCAGTAACTTTCTTTCTTACTTTGGTCTATTGGACCAAAGTAACCATGGGCCCCAACCGGTTTTAGAGGTGGCTCTGCTGAAAGACCATTCAACTCTTGCTGAACGCGGCTTGGCCGGTCGACATGGAAGCAGGTACTGACGGCGACAAGGGCCCCAGCTGAGTTTCCGAAGCTCTTCAGGGAGCCTCATTGAGAAAGGCCGCGCGGCGTAAGACCGCTCGTCCACTTCCTCGTGCCGCGGTCAGGGCCGGACAGGCTCCCCGGTCTGAAGAAAGGCAATTCCGCCCAGATCGGCACCGGAGGCAAGCACTCGCCGCAACGCTTCCGGGTTAGCCCCGCTGCGGGCTGTGGCTGCCTGCAGCAAGCCCAAGGCATCTGCAGGCACGGTCTCTGCCGATAAGCGAAAGACCCAGGGCACATTGGTTGAGGTCAGCGCCTTGTCTCCACTCAGGGCGATCACAGGCACAAAACTCTTCAGCGCCAACTGCACAGCGAGGTGGCTGGCATTCCGGTCGAGTGCCACAATCGCCAGCGCTTGCTCGTCCATCAGTCCGTGCACCAGTTGGGTAGAGGCCGCGCCCCAGTTCTGGCTCGAATCCACCGGCAGCACCGTCCACGGGCGCCCTTGCTTTGCGGCCGCATCCAGCACAGATGTCATGGCCGGCGACTGGGCAACCTGGGCGGCGTTCGGTCCAAAAAGAATCACGCGTATCGGCCCTTGTGGCACGTCCGGACGATGCGGACCAAGATACGGCACCCCCCCCTCGCCCACCCTCGCATACGGCGGCACCTGCGCTGCGGCCAATTCCGCTATCGCGGCCGAAGCTGCATGGACGCTGGAAGTTGAACCGACAGAGGTTGGGCTGGCTGGAATTGCCTGCACGCCTGAAGAAGTTGGCCCCACCGCAGGTGGCGCAGGTGGTTGCATGGTGGCGACCCGGTAAGTGATTGCTCCGTCGTGAACTGTGCCCAAGTACATGGGGGACACGTTTTTCTGGTTGGGATCGAAGACCATGTGGCCAGTGACGCCGTCGTACTGCTCGACGTTCGCCAGGGCATCGTGGATGCGGGCGCGATTGAGGCCGGCCTTGCAGATGGCATCCAGCAGGTTGTTCATGGCGTCATAGGCCAGGGAGGCGAACTGCTCGGGCTTTTCCTTGAAGCGGTCTTCAAAGCGGCGATTGAAATCGAGCCAACGAGGGTCTTTGCGGGTGGGGTCGTAAGGGAAGACCGCCTCGAACCCCTCGGCTGCCGGGCCGGCTTCGGCCAGCAGCGTGGGGCCCAGGGTGCGATAGGCGCCAAAGACGCGTTGCTTCATCCCGGCCGCGCGCATCTGCTTCAGGATGCCGGCGGCCTGGGTCTCGTCGGCCCACAGCACGATTGCGTCGGCGCGCGAAGAGCGGATCACGCTCAGTTGTTTGGTAAAGTCGGTATCGCCGGGGAGATATTTCTGTTCGATGACGATGGGGTGGCCCAGACGCCGGGCCGCATCGCGGAGCTTGATGACGCCGAAACGTCCGTAGCGGCTGTTGACCCTGAGAATCGCCACGCGCTTGAGGCCCAGTTCGGTGAACAGGTGGCGGGCTATCGTCAGGCACTGCACACGATCGTCCTGCAAGTCGGTGAAATACCACGGAATGTAGGTTTCCGGTATGGTGGGGTCGGTCGAGGCAGAGTTGACGATGGGAATCTCGGCGCGCAGAGCCACGCGCAGCGCGATATGGGTGGACTCGGAGCTGATGGAGCCGAATATGGCCCAGTCGTGGTCGTCGTAGACCATCTTGACCACTTCATTGGAGGCCGAACCCCAGATGGCGGGATCCGTAGGCCTGTCTTCGCCATAAACCGTCTTTGCCTGCCAGTTGTCGTAGTCGTTATGCAGCATCAGCGTGAAGGGCTTGCCGCCGTAGCCGCCATGCGCGTTGGCTTCTTCAAGGGCCAACTGGGCACCGTGCAGCATGCGCAGTCCGAAGATCGACTCCGGATTAGGCGCAACGGGACCAAAGAACCCGATGCGCACTTCCGTGACGTTTTTTGGCTCCGGAATGTCGCGGCCCGCGCCGGAGTAGATGTTGGGATGGATATAGTTGAGGTCGTAGGGCGCCGCAAACTTGGCATACGGGCTCAAATCAGCCGGTTCCCCGGCATAGGGTGCCACGACGCGGTCGTTGACCGGCCCCGGCGGGTGCGCGCCACATGCGCACGTTCCCTTGCCCGTCACCGGACTCGTAATCTGGCCAGTTGCCTGCGCCGCATCCTGGCCGGAATACTGCTGGGCCAAGGCTTGCAAAGCGCAAGTGGCGGCCATGGTGCAGGCCCCAACCAACATCCATCTCTTGCGCATTGTTACTCCTTGCCCGCTGCGACCTTTTCGGTCTTGAACATGGCCATGGCTTCAATCTCAACCAGGAGTTCAGGACGGCACAGATGGGCTTGAATGCCGATGGATGCGGGCACCGGATCAAGGCCTTGCTCCTTGTAGAAGGCAGTGCGCAGCTGATTGAAGACATCGTAATCGCGGTCGATGTCGCGCAGGTAGCAGCTGGTGCGGACAACGTCCTTCCAGGTGGCGCCTTCGCTCTCCAGCAAGCCGGTGATGTTCTCGAAGGTGCGCTTCAACTGGGCTGGGAAGTCGCCGATGTGCACGCTGACGCCGTTCTCGTCGATCGAGGCGGTGCCGGAAATGATCAGGATGGTCAGGCCATTCAGATCGATGCGCATGCCCCGCGAGAAGGAACTCGGCTTGGCATAGTGAAAAGCCTCGTTGAGCACGCCCAGATTGGTCATGGCGCGCTTGTTGATGGGGCCCTTTGCGACGTTCTCCAATATTTCCGCAATTCCATTCATGATGGGTCTCCTTGATTTCTTATGTCGTTCTTATGGTTGTCGAATTCCGTGGCTCAATCCCTTGGCGGTGGCGACCCACAGGTCGCTCCCTTGAAAGTCGAGACCGAGAACGTAGTTGAAGGCCGGCGCGCTTGTGACCGCTACCGGCGTGATCTTGCCTTGCGCGTCCCGCACCGTCATCTCCGGCTTGCCGGAGGAAAGAGAGGAACGGTAGACGGACCAGTTCGTGCCGTCGTAGTAGGCCAGCCCCTTGTCGGTGCCGAACCAGGCGTGGTTTGCGTCCACGCCCTTGATCGTATTGATGAAGTTCGAGGGAAGCCCGCTATCTTTCGTCAGGAAATTGTGCCAATAGCGGCCGTCGTACCGGCTGCCTCCAAAATATGTGGCAGCCCAAAGAATATTGTCCACATAACTGACCGAGGTGACAATCTCGTGGATCAACCCCTGATCCTTGAACAGCACCATCTCGTTTTCGCCGTCCGGATCGTCGTACTTGTCCCAGCGGCCGGTTTTCTGGTCGTATTCCAGCACCCCGCTGCCCCACACTGCGTAGTAAACCTTGGTGGGCGTGGCAGAAACGCCGTAGACCCAGATCTCGGTCATGGGGGTGTTGCGCTCGTTGTAGAGTATCCATTGCGAAGTGCGGGTGTTGAATCGGCAGCCGCCGGCGGCCGTGGCCACCCAAACGTCGTCCCCGTCTACCGACACACCGTAAACCACATCGTTGCTGAGCCCGGAATTCAACTGCGTGAAGCTGTCGATGCGGCCGCCGGAGATGCGGCTGAGTCCGCCCATGGTGCCGGCCCACACGTCGCCCGTGCGCTTGTCCAGCGCCAGCGATAAGACTGCGCGATGCGCCAGGCCGTCCTGGGTGTTGTAGGTCTTCCAGGCGTGATTTTCGTAGAGTGCCAGGCCGTTCTCCGTGCCCGCCCAGATGCGGTCGCCATCCACCAGGACAGCAAAAACGTGATTGTCGGGAAGGCCGTTCTCGGTGGTGAAATTTTCAAACTTGAACCGCGGCAGCGATCGAGTGCCACGATCGCCAACCGCCAGCCCCACCGCAGGTGGCTGCGGTGCGGCAGACGCGGCTTGCGCCGCATGAGGCTTGTGCGCTCCGGATGCAGACGGTGTTTGTGCAGCGGGCGCCGTATGAGCAACGAGTGTGCAGCCTGCTGCCATGAGCATAAGTCCAACTATGCACAACTTTTTCATCGCGTCCTCAAATATTCGATCAGGTCGTTGAGCTCATCTTTGGTCAGATCGTTGGTGCGCCCGTGCTTGTCATCCGGGTTGAACACCGTCCAGATCTCTTCCAGCGTGCGCGCCGAGCCATCGTGCAGATAAGGCGCCGTCAAGCTGATGTTGGTCAACTGCGTCGCCTTCAGAAGCCCGCTGTTATCCGTGGCTTTCTTGGTGCCCACATCGAAGTTCTTGTGATTCGTGCCGTCCGGCCCGCTATGGCAGAAAACGCAGCGGTTGTACTCCTCAATCGGCTTGCCGAACTTGTCGACCGTGCGCACAAACAGCGCTCTGCCGCGCTCCTGCGCGGGTGTCATCTCGCGCCCCGCGAGCCGCCAGCGATTGGGCCGCGGCGCAAGGCTGCGCGCGTAGATAGCCAGGTCGGCAAGCGTCAGGTTGTCGTATTGCTCCGAACGCCAGAAGTATTTCTCCGTCCTCGGTCCGCACTCGGTAGGAATGTCGGGGTTACCGCCATTCCATTTGTAAGGCCCGGTATCTTTGATTCCCTCAAGCAATTTGTTATCTACGATGTCGCGGCCAAATCCGTCCGGCTCCAGGTCCCAAGTTAACCCGTCGAAAGTGGAGTCGATGTGGCAGGTGGAGCAGGCGATCTGTCCTTGAAAAGACTGCCGCGACGTGTAGAACGTCTGTTCGCCGTGGCGTATCGCGGAGATCGTCCTTGGCCCGGCCAGCATGATGGTTGCAGCCACCTTGTTGGTCCGCGTATCGATCACGCTGATGCTGTCATCTAGGCGATTGGCCACGTACAGCTTCCGTCCATCCTTGCTAAGCGTGAGCCCGCGCGGATTGAGTCCAACAGGAATATGTGCGACCACATAGTTGGCGCTGGCCGAAAGATCTTGCACAAAAGGCGATGGGTGCGCATGAATGTAACGCAGCAACCGCGCCACATCGATCACTGTCACCAACTCGGAGCCGCCGCAAGTTACATAGATGCGCGACTTATCCGGTGCAATGGCCACGCCGAAGGGCTGCGTGGCATAGCGCTCCAGCTCATCGATGGGCACTTCCACGGTCGCCTTGCCTACGTCCGCGCCAAACAAGGTAAGCGTGTCTTCAAAGGCGCCGCCGTGTTCCAGGTGGGCTAGCGGGACGGTATTCTTAGGGTGATCCTCCGCCACCACGCCGAGGCGTCCGTCTGCTGAAATAGCGGTATGAAAGACGCCGGCAATGCGCTTCAGCGGCATGCGGTCGACAACCACGGCTCGCGCCGTATCGATCACCGTGATCTCCGAATCCGGAGCTGTACGATTCTCCAATCCCGTGCGCTGCGCGGGAGGATTGGGATAGATATGCGTTGCGTAGATTCTTGTCCCATCCGGCGACAGAGTGAGATAACTCGACCCGCGGCCTGCCAGTAATCGTTTTTCTTCCGCGCCGGTCTGCGCATCGAGCACCGCGATATCGTTGCCGATCCTGTTGGCAACATACAAGCGCTTGCCTGCACGGTCTTCAACCACGCTCGACGGCTCCGCACCCACCGGCCATGTAGCCACCACAGACAACGTAGCCGTATCGATCACCGAAAGCGTGTCGTCCCAGGAGTTGGTCACATAGAGCCGCGCGCCGTCGGTCGAAAACGAGAAACCGCGCGGCAGGTGGCCCACCGCGATGTTCTTGATCACGGCATAGGTGGCTTCATCGAGCACGCGCACCTCATCGCTCTGCTGGCACAGCACAAACAACCGCTTGCCATCGCGCGAAAGCATCAACTCGAGCGGCGATGCGTAGTCCGCCGTCTCGATCGTGCGCCGGTGCTCGACGGCATGGACGGCCTGGCCTGGCCACGTCATGAACGCTGAAATGGCAACGACCGAGAGCGCTACTCCCGCCACAACGCCCACCCGTGCTCTGTTTGAAGGTCCCAGGATCACTTCGGTTCCTCCACGGTCAGCACGCGATCCACACCTTGATTCTGCAACACCTGCTCGCGCCCGCCGGGCCAGTGAACCAGCACCTTCTCTACGGTTGTCGCAGCGCCAAGTCCAAAGTGCAAACGGGCATCGTCCTGGGAAAGATATCCGGAGCCAGCCACGCGCTCGGCGGTGTGCCGCTTGCCCCCAGCGATAACTTCAACCCGCGCTCCGATGCCATCGCGATTGCTCTTGGCCTGTGGGCCGAGAGTTTGGCTCCGATCGCCAGGGCGCATCGCGCCAACAAGCTTGATGGCAACCCAATGCCCGGTATTGGTCGAGACGTTGTGCACCAGCGTTCCCTTGGCGCCCAGGTTCACTTGAAACGCATCCACCTTGCCGTCGTTGTCGTAATCGGCAAAGCATGCGCCGCGCGTGGTGGTGCGCTCGCTCATCACCGGCCCGGCCTCGCGCGAAACATCCGCGAACTTCCCATTACCGAGTCCGCGAAATAGAGTCTGTTCCTGCGGAATCAAGTGAATCAGACCGCCGTGAAAGATCATGATGTCGAGTTGGCCGTCGTTGTCGAAGTCGTAAATGCCTGTGCCCCAGCTGACATATTGCGCGTTGGTCTGCGATACGCCGGTCTGCGCGCCAATGTCTTCAAAGGCCAGCTTGCCCGTGTTATGCAGCAGGCGGTTATAGTGGCCATCGGTCACCCACAGGTCAAGCACGCCGCGGCCCTCGAGATCGGCAAACACCGGGCCCATCGACGACGTCGATTCGCCATTTTGTCCAAAGGCCGTGCCCGAGTCGTTGCCAATCTCTTCAAAGGTTCCATCGTGCTTGTTGTGAAAGAGGAAGTTTTCGGTGCGATCGTTGGCCACATAGATATCGTCCCAGCCATCGTTATCAAAGTCCGCAGCCGTCACGCCCATGGTGCGGCCAACGAATGCGCCAATGCCCGACTTCTCCGTGACATCGGTGAACGTGCCGTCGCAATTGTTGTGATAGAGCCTGTTGGTCTCGCCTTCGTAGTCCAGCGGCCCCGGATAGTTATCGGCAGCATAGAAGGCGCGATACTTGGGATCGAATTTCACATAGCGGCCCACGAACAGATCGACGCATCCGTCCTTGTCGTAGTCAAGCCACGTGGAACTGATGGCCCAGCCGTCGACCTTGATGCCGGCCTTCTCTGTTGCATCGGTAAAGGTGCCGTCTCCGTTGTTGTGATAGAGAATGGTCTTGCCGTATCCGGCCACCAGCAGATCGACGAAGCCATCGTTGTCGTAGTCCGCCGCGGTCACTGCCACGGAATACATGTCGGGATTGAGCCCGGATTTCTCGGTCACATCGGTGAAATGTCCGTTGCCGTCGTTGCGATAGAGATGATTGTGCGGAGGCGTTGCCGGCTTTTCCTTCAGCGGATACGGGTGCATGGAGTCGTCGAGCGGACGCCCGTTGACCACATAGAGAGAAGGCAGGCCGGAGTTGTTGTAGTCGAACCACACGCAGCCCGCGCCCGTGCCTTCAAGCAGAGAACCCAACTGCCGCGACCCAAAGCTATGGGTGAAGTTGACGCCCGCCTTGATGCTTGCATCTTCAAAGCGAATGACACTTTCTTTCGCGACCGAGGCAACGCATTTTGCTGCATCCGCGGGTACCGCTGCGCCGGCAGAAGGCGCACTCGAGGTTGGAGGAACACAGGAGATAGGCCCCACCGCAGGGGTTTGCGCAACGGCTACCGAAACTGCGCTCAATAAGGCGAGAAAGCGAAAACTCATCAGTTACCCCCGAGTGTCTTCTGTTGCGCCGCGCTCGGCGTGTGCACACCGGAAAGATCTTCAGGCGTTGTGGTGCGCAGCAACACGGCCGGCACCTTGTTTTCAGAAGAACGTTCCGGGCCGGTGTGGCAGCCGACGCAATAACGCTGCTCGCCGCGCCGGATCCAGAACCATCCATGCTCCTGGCGAACGACCGCGCCCTTTTCATCGAGCAACGCAAAGCGAATCGGCTTGTCGCCGGGGACTTTCACAAAGAATGAACCGTCGGCCTCAATGGGCGCCGTACCCGTGACCACCGCGTGGCCCTGCGCATCGAGAGTTTCCAGCCGCACAGAGGCGGGGTTAATCTTCAAGTCGCCTGCGCGCGAGAGCCGTGCATCGAGCGCCAGCATGTTGGCGTAGTCCCACGGGTGCAAGGCGGAGGGGTGTCGATTGGGCCGCGTGCGTGGCTGAATCTGCACCGGCTCCACGATGTCCATGCCGTCTTTCGCATAAACGGATTGCAGCGCAACCGCGCCCGGCTTCATCTGCTTGAGTGCATAGTGCGTGCCTGCCCCAGCGCGCGCGCTCACCAGCCATGAGCCCGAAGTTGTCTCGGCAATCGCGCCCGCATATTCGGCGTGCGGCGCGGCGACGTGCGCTTCTGTTGCCAGCGGCGAGGTAAACCGCGCCAGCGATGCGCCGTGCGTAAACACAACATCGCCCGAGGCCAATTGCGTGCCGCCCCAGCGCGCCGTGCCGTGATCGCAGCGAAACGATTCAACACCGCTGCCGTCGGAATACATCAGATACATCTCCGGGGTCGAACCGGAGCCCAGCGGATATCCCGACTCAAACAGAATGCGTCCGTCCTGCAATACATCATCGGGAATCGAGTTACCGGGAACATAGGCAAGCTGCAGCAACTGCGAACCGGCGTCTGAATCGATAGGAGCCAATGCCATCTGCGCGTCTTTCCCGGCGGATTCCACCTGAAACCCCGCGGTAGTACGCTGCGCATACACCAGGCGTCCGGCAGGGAGATAAAACGGCTTGATCGCATCGCTCGCACCGGCAACCAACCTGCGCACCGAGCGATCTGCAAGCGTAAGTTCCCATATCTGCCACGCATCGCTCGCTGCCTGCCTGCCCGCGAACAAAACTCTCTTGCCGTCGAACGAAACATTGGCGTCGGCGCTGGCCGCAAAGCCGGTCACCAGCGGCTCGGCCTTGCCCGCGTGAACCAACAGCAACTGCGCGCCCTGGGGAAAGCGCTCCTGACCGCTCAAGGCAGCCAGCGGCGCATAGGCAGGCGCTGCGGTCACGATTAGATCCACATTCATCGCGTTGCTTTGGCCCGTTGAACTCTGTGGCCCAAATCCGCAAACTGGAATCAACAAAACAGCCGACGCAATCATCGCCAGCACCCTGGCCGATGAAGTCATACTGCAGCCTCCAGGGCCTGAATGCCGGCGAGGTCGCTCAGCGCGAGGCGCCGCAGAGACAGATAGGGGTCGAGCATGGTCATCATGTCGTCGAATCCGGCAAAATCCAGCGACTGGTCGCCGTCGCTCCATGCCTTTTCGGGGTTCGGATGCACTTCCACCAGCAATCCATCCGCGCCTGCCGCGACTGCGATGCGCGCAATCGGCGACACCAGTTCGCGATGCCCGGCCGCGTGACTGGGGTCCGCAATTACCGGCAGACGGCAAATCTGCTTCAACAGCGCCACCGCCGACACATCGAAAGTGTTGCGTGTGGCCGTTTCAAAGGTGCGAATGCCGCGCTCGCACAGAATCACGTTGGGGTTGCCGTTATCCAGAATCAATTGCGCGGAACGGAGCCAATCGGCAATGGTGGAAACCAGCCCGCGCTTCAGCAAAATCGGGCGACCCGAGCGCGCGGCCGCCTCTAGCAGAGCGTAGTTTTCCATGTTGCGGGTGCCGATCTGCAGAATGTCGGCGTATTCGGCCACCAGCGGCACATCGTCTTCCGACATGACTTCGGTGACGATGGCCAAGCCACTCTCTTCGCGGGCGTTGGCCAGCATCTTCAGGCCGGCGAGGCCGTGGCCTTGAAAGGCATAGGGCGAACTGCGAGGCTTGAAGGCGCCTCCACGCAGAATGCGCGCGCCGCAGCGGCGTACGTGGTTGGCGGTGGCCATGAGCTGGAACTCCGTCTCAACCGAGCAGGGCCCCGCCATGGTGATGAATTCGTCCCCTCCGATCTCCATATCGAGCACAGGCACCAAGGTCTGCTGGCGCCGTGCGCTCTTCAGGACATCCGGGGAATCGGCAAATCGGTCGTTCCAAGTCTCGCGCACGCGGTGCGCTCCGTTTCTGGGGAAGCGGAAGGCCCAGACTACCGCGATTGCGCGGGACCCGCATCCACCCAAAGGTTGAGGTGCACCGCGTACCAGGCACCGCTATACCGTTTCTAATAGGCGATTGAACGTTTGTCTGTGATAGATGAACTTGACCTGCCGGAAACACTGACGAACGCTGGGAGCCCCGGGTCCCTCGCTTTTGGGGACCTGGGGCACTCAGCGTTCGTTACACGCCGGGTGTCGGGTGCCCCCGGTCTCGACTTTGTGATCGGGCGATCCAAAAGTCCCTGCAATGCCTCAGATCACTGATCACTATTCACTGACCGCTGCCTTTGCCATTTCCGGCGCCCTATACCCAAACGCCGCATCGACCGCCTCTGCAATCCCCAGCACCTTCTCGTCTTCGAACGGCCGCGCAACAATTTGCACGCCGATGGGCAACCCCTCGAGCGATCGGCCCACCGGAACCACCGCCGCTGGGCAGGCCAGCGCGTTGAACCACTGGGAGTGGCGCCACGCATCCATGTACTCCAGCAGTTTGCCTTCCACGATCCAGGCGCGCTGGTCGTGCTTGAAGGCGGGAATGCTGGCCACCGGGCACAGCAGCACGGGGTACTCGGCCATGGCCTTGAGCGTGGTGGCGCGCAGCAGGTCCAGCTCCGCCCAGGCATCGAGCAGTTCCTGCGCGGTGAGCGGCGGGGCTTCGGCGGCAAAGCCCAGAAACTCACTGAAGATGGGGCTCAACTGGTGCTCCCGGCCGCGAATCTCGGGTGCATAGAACATGGCGCCGCACTGCACAAAGAACTTCCACCACAACTGGCGCAGCATTTCCAGAGTCCGGGGCCGGAACGGCTCCACGCGAAAGCCTGCGGCGCGCAGAGCCGCCGCTGCCGCCTGCACCGCCGCGCGCGTCTCCGGCGTCACCGGGACAAGGCCATCGTCCTCAAAAAAGCCGATCTTGTTGGCGCGCAGAGCCGCCGCATCCGGCTCGCGCAACGCGACGGGCGGGCTAACCGGATCCTGCGCGTCCTGGCCGGCAAGTGTGCGAAAGAACAGCGACACGTCGGGAATAGTCCGCGCCATGGGCCCGATGGCCCCCAGAATCGCGAACGGGCCAACGCAGGGAGGCAGATGGCCGCGGCCGGGAATGCGGCCCGGCGTGGGCTTGAGCGAGCAGATGCCGGTGAAGTGGGCCGGGACGCGCACCGAGCCGCCGCTGTCCGAGCCCAGGCCCCCGGCCGACATGCCCGCGGCGATGGCCGCCGACTCGCCGCCGCTCGACCCGCCCGGCGACCGCGCCAGGTCCCAGGGATTCGCGGTGCGCCCGTGCAGCAGGTTGGCGGTTTCGTAGGCCATGAGGAATTCCGGGCAGTTGGTGGTGCCCAGAATCAGCGCTCCTGCCGCGCGCAACCGCGCTACCGCCACGGCGTCTTCGCGGGGCAAGTCGCCTTGGTGCAGAAGGCTGCCGATCTCGCATTTATAGCCGGCTGTGGCAATGGAACTCTTCACCGTCATCGGCAGTCCATGGAGCGGGCCGCGCTCTTCTTGCGGTATCTCGTCCATGAGGCGCGCCTGGGCACGCACGCGTTCGGCGTCGAAGTCGGCGAAGGCGTTCAGGTCGGGATCGAGGCGCTCGATCTGCGCGATGTGCGCCTCGGCCAGCTCGGTGCTTGAAATCCCGCCGGCGCGAAGCATTTCCAGTTGCCTCACTGCCGGCTGGAGCACGATATCGTTCATGGGCGCACCGCAGGCAAATCCTCCGCCGGAGTCGACGGCATCTGCTGATAATTGAAGTGGTAAGAGCGCACCGGCTCGCCCGAATCAAACCGGTCGTTCCAGTCCAACTGATACTCCGTCGCCCCTGCGTCGTCGGGGAACTTCTCGCTTGTGGGATACGGATAAGTGCTCATGCCGTGGAAGGGTAACTGCGCCACCGTAAACGGCGAGGCATCCCACCAATCCATGTCCTTGACATAGCCGTTGGCGTAGAAGAAGTAATCGCGCTTCCAGTGGGGCGCCAGCGGGGGCAGCTTGGCCACGTCGAACTCCGCGGCAATCTCTTCGCCGCTGCCGAAGATCACGTAGCGGTCGTCGATGGCCTTCAACAGCGGGGTGACATCGCCCATGTGCGTGTAGCTGCCGCGCTGATGCTGGAACGGTCCGGTCAAACTCACGCGATCGTAGTCGTAGTCGAGATCGCCGTTGCTGGCCAGATCGATCTGCTTGGGATAACCGCGGAAATGCAGCGTGGCCGTGGCCAGCGGCAGCTCCGCCGTCCTGGCTTCGGCATTGCTGCTCTGATCAATCAGCACCTGGTCCCAATAGATTTCGAGATTGGTGACCAGGCGAATGCGATGCGCGCCCGCGGGCAGCTTGCCGCTGAGATCGACCACGATGGTGCGCTCCAGGCCGGCCGGGAAGCCCACGTCGTCGGCAATGCGCTTCCAGGATCCATCGGGCATCTGCGCTTCGGCATAAGGCGAGATGGGCTTCACGCCCGCCTGCCATGCGCCATAAAGCGAGGTCGCGCTGAAGTAGTTCACATACCCGGTCATCAGCAATTTCAACGGGGACTTCGCGTCGACATCTCCCAGATCGAGCGTCAGATTGTGCATGTTGGCGAACCCATCGTAAGGCGAAGCAGTGAATCCGCTGGCGAACTGGTGATCGCGGCGGCTCAACTGGTCAAGCACGTCGTGGCCTTCGCCATCCCATGCGCCCACAGGCAAACGCGCGCCTTCCGAAGCCACCACGCGGCCCGAAGCAAACGGAGGATCGTCGAGGAAGCGTTCGTCGGGATTGACCTCGACATTCTCAGGATGATCGACCGCAACCAGCCGCAACTGGTCGATATAGTTGACCTCTTCCATGGGCTCCATGAAGCGCATGCTCAACTTGCCGTTGACCGGCGCCACCTCCGAGCCGTCGACCTTGACCCACTCGCCAGGGTTGGGAATGTTGCGCCGCTGCGGAGTGAACCAGTGACCCACCACGCCCGCGCCAATCACGTCGGTGACTAACTTGTACTTGTGGCCGTCCCAGGCAAACAGCACCGGGCACGAACTGCCGCGGCGGTCGGCTTCTTTCATGGCGATGACGCCGTGCCCGTCGACCAACTTCGGCAAGTCGATCTCGTCCTGCAACACGCCGGTGGGCCACAGAATGCGCAGCAGGTCGATGCCATCGTCCTTGCCCAAGCCGACCAGGATCTGCGGCGGGCCTTGCGTCTGGTAGCCCGAGGCCCCGGCCAGTTCCCACTTCTGCCAGTGGCCGTTGGCGAAGATCTCCACCTTCACGCCGAGCGCGGTCTTGTTGTCGGCATAACCCGAGAGGTCAAGCCGCACGGAGTGGTTCTTGCTGCCCCCTACATTGCGCAGCAGCACCGGCGGCGCGTTCAGGCGGGTGACAATCAAACTCGCCGCGCCGCTGCCGTCGAAGTCACCGGCAATCAGCCCTCGCGCGCCCTTCAGCACGACGGTATCCAATCCCAGCGCTTTGCTCACATCCTCAAATGTACCGTCGCCGCGATTACGGAAGACTTTCACTTGTTCGCCAGCTTTGGTCTCTGCAACCGCAGCCAGATCGATCCAGCCGTCATTGTCGATATCGATTGGGGTCACGCCCCAACCGGGAAACGCACCCTTCAATGGGAGTTCCACTTGTTTAAAGCCGCGACCAATGCCATCGGGGCCTGGGACATTGCGCCACAGCGAAAGCCCCGGCTTCCACGCATGAGTGACGGCGATGTCCATCCAGCCGTCCTTATCGAAGTCGAGAACGGCAATACCGTAGGTAGCGACAGGAATTCGATCAGCTGTCGAACGAAATAGAGGCCCCGAATAGAGCAATTGAGATGGATATTTACCCTCTCTAGGATTGATATAGAGAACTGGCGCTTCCATGTCTCCGGCTACAGCAATATCGACGGCCCGATCATTATTGAAGTCGGTCAGAATTGCTGACTGCGTATTTGTATAGTCTTTTCCCTCGAGTCCGACTTGTTCCGTCCACTCGGTGAAGGTCTTGTTGCCGTTGTTGCGCCACAGCACATTGGCCGCGTCACCCGGCTTCAATCCGCTTCCCGTCAGGAACAGATCCAGATCGCCGTCGTGGTCGTAGTCGATAAATGTGATTCCTGTGGGCCGGTTCTTCGCAGTGAGCCCAGCCTCGGCCGTCACGTCCTGAAACTTTCCCTTGCCCAAGTTGCGGAACAGCAGCACAGCATCGTCGAGCGCCACCGCAATGTCGTTGAGCCCGTCGGCGTCGTAGTCGCCCACGGCGCAAGCCACGGCATGACCCGCGGCCTTGAGCCCGGCTCCTGCAGCGTCAAAATCTGCAAAGCTGCCGTCGCCCTTGCTGCGCAGCACGCGAATGGCCTGCGGTCCGGATTGCATCAGCACCAGGTCCATGCGGCCTTCGCCGGTCACATCCAGCATGCAGGCGCCGCCGGTGGTGGTCCAGGCGCTCGCCCCACCAAAAACTCTGTCATCCTGAGCGGACCCGGAGCGCAGCGAAGGGGAAGTCGAAGGACCTGCGGTTGTCTTTCTTGCCCCAGAACCGGGTGCCCCTGGTCCCTCGCTTTTGGGGACCAGGGATCCCAAAACCTGCGCCACCATCTTGATCGGAATCATGGCCTTGTTGGCGGTTTCCGGCTCCTCGACCGGGGTGACCGTGGAATAGTGCCCCTGCTCGCCGTAGGCCAGCCCGATGGCTGCGCCAATCTTGGTGCTAACCAGGTGCTGAAAGCGGTTGAAGTGCGCCTTGGAGTCCTCTTTGTGGCCCGAGCGCAGCAAGGCCCGGGCAATGGCGAACTCGGAGGAAGCGTGATGCGGGTCGATTTCAAGCGCCTTCTGCAAGATTGCGACGGCCTGATCGAGTTGCTTCATCTCCGCGTAGCAAACGCCCTCGAAGTAGTAGGAATCCGCATCGCGGGGATCGATCTTGACCGCCTGCTGAAAGCTGGCCAGCGCGGGCTCCAGTTCGTTGCCGGCATGCTGGGCCAGGCCAAGGTTATACCAGGCCTGGGCGCTCGCGGGATCGAGGGCGATGCCCTGTTGCAGGGCCGCCTTGGCGTCGTCCAGCTTTTGCAGGGCCATCAGGGCGATGCCCTGGTTGATGGCCGCCTGGGCCAGCTTGGGGTCGCGCTTGAAGGCGTCGGCAAAGCTCTGCGCCGCTTTCTCGGTAAACTGCTGGCCCATCTGCGCCACGCCGCGATTGTTCAGCCGCACCGCGTCGGCATTAAAGCGCGCCTGCGCCCCGGCCGCTGTTGCAACTGCAAAAACCAGAAGGGCTGCCGCCCCGAACTTTCTCATCAGTCTGTTCCCCTGCCCGGCTGAGGCGACCCGCCCCCAAAAGCCGCAATACGATTTGCACTCAAACGATGGCCCTGCAACCAGTGAAAGCCCCATCCAGTGTATGCGACCCTCCGGCCAGCCTGCATGGAAGGCACGGGCCCGTGTAAATCGGACCGCTGTCACCAAGCCGCCCCAATTTATACTTCTCCTGTGATCCCACCTGTCGAAGAGCTCAACTGGTACCGGTTTCTGGCCCGTCCGCGCTTGCCGTCGCCCCCGCCGGAGGTCTTTGACGCGCTCTATCGCCAGCCCATTCTGATAACCGGTGCGGGTGGAATGGTGGGCTCGGCCCTGGCCCTGCGCCTCGCCGTATTGACGCCGCCCAAACTGCTGCTGATGGAAGCTGCCGAAAGCAGTCTCTACAAGCTGAAACAAGAATGGGCGGAAGCCCGCGTTGCGGGAGTCATGACGCCGATTCTGGGCAACACCGCCAACTTGCCCCTGGTGGAACATATCTTTGAGGCGCACGCCCCACGCATCGTCTTCCACTCTGCCGCGTTCAAATACGTTTCGTTGTTGGAAGAACACCCGCTGGCCGCCATCGCCAACAACATCTTTGCCACCGAGACGCTGGCCCGGGCCGCGGCCGCACACGGAGCGCGTGTGGTGCTGCTGTCAACCGACAAAGTGGTGGCCCCGACCTCGGTGATGGGCGCCACCAAGCGGGTAGCCGAGCAGATCGTGCTGGCCTTCGGCGGAACCGTGGTGCGGCTGGGCAATGTTCTGGGCGCACGCGACAGCGTCACCGATATATTTGCCAGGCAGATCGCCCTTGGAGGGCCGGTCACCGTCACCGACCCGGCGGCGCGGCGCTTCTTTCTGACCCTGGACGAGACGGTGAACACGCTGCTGGCAGCCGCCGCCTTTGAGGAGCCTTCGACGTTGCTGGCGCCCACCTTGCCCGCGCCCCACTACATTGCCGATCTGGCCCACTTCATGGCCCAGGAACTGGCACCTGGCCGGGAGATCGCCATCGACTTTACCCAACTCCGTTCCGGCGAAAAGGACAGCGAGCGGATGTGGACCGCGGGCCAGGCAGCGCAGTTCATCAAGCTGCAGAACTGGGACGCTCCTCTAGTCGCCGTGCAGGCCCCGCTGCTGACCGCCGAGCAACTGGGCGTGGGACTGGCCCACCTGCGGGCCGCGCTCGATGTCCGCAATCTGGCCGGCGCGCTGGTTTCGCTGCGCCAACTGGTCCCCGACTACACCCCCGGTCAGGCCGTGCTCGAGCTTTCTCGCCAGCAGGGCCCGCAGGCGTCTCTATGAAAAGAGCAGGGGATACCCAAGATTTCGACTCGAGCCCGCCCATGAATCAGCCTCCCAATACACGGCGCCGCATCGCCGTCGTCACCACCTCGCGTGCAGACTATAGCCATCTTTACTGGCCTCTCCGCGAACTGGCTGCGCGTCCCGACATCGAACTGGGAATACTGGCCATGGGCGCGCACCTGTCTCCTGAATTCGGCTCGACCGTCAACGAGATCGAGCGCGACGGCTTTCCCATCAAGGCACGTATCGAGTGCCTGCTCAGTTCCGACACCGACACCGGCATGGCCAAGACCATCGGCTTGGCTGTACTGGGCCTGACCGATGCGCTGACCGCTTGGCGGCCCGACCTGATGCTGCTGATCGCCGACCGCTACGAGATGTTGGCGCCCGCCTCCGTTGCTCTGGCCCTGCGCATTCCCATTGCCCACATCGAGGGCGGCGAAATCAGCCAGGGAGCTATCGACGACCAGGTGCGCAACGCCCTCACCAAGCTGGCGCACATCCACTTCACCTCCACGCCCACAGCGCGCCGCCGCGTGATTGCCATGGGCGAGGAACCCTGGCGCGTACACCACGCCGGCGCGCCCTCGCTGGACCACCTGGGCCGCTCCTCGCTGCTGGATCGCGCCGCGCTCGAAGCCAGGCTCGGCATCGAATTCGAACGGCCCTCCCTTTTGGCCGCATGGCACCCGGTCACCATTCTCAAAGACACCAACGCCGAGGCCGATGCCCTGTTCGCCGCGCTTGCCGGGACACCCGGCCAGTTGCTGTTCGTCTATCCCAACGCCGACGCGGGCAGCTTCGCGCTGATCGAACGAACCAAAGCTCTGGCCGCATCTCGCCCGCAAACCCATATCTTCGTGAACCTCGACCCCATCACTTACTGGAGTCTGCTTGGTCAGGTGGATGCCATGGTGGGTAACTCGTCGAGCGGCATCATGGAAGCAGCTTCATTCGCACTACCGGTGGTAAACGTCGGCCTGCGCCAGCAGGGCCGCGAGCGCGCCGCCAACATTGTCGATTCCCCGTCTGAAATCTCTTCCGTCCGCGCAGCCCTGGCACATGCCCTCGATCCGGCGTTTCGCGCAAGCCTGCGAGGCATGGTGAATCCCTACGGCAACGGAACCGCTGCCCAGACCATCGCAAAGGTCCTGACCGAGGTGCAACTGGATGGCATCCTGATGAAGCAGCCGGCGCCTTTGACTGGCGAAGCATAGCAGCCACCGCGCAAACCGCGAGCCCTCAATGGCCTGCCCAAGCAGGCCCCGCGCGTCTGTTTACCCACCTTGAGCCCGGACAACCCTTTCACGAAAAATTGAATTGGCAAATGGCAACCCGCCGCGCTACCCCGGCATCCCTAACAATCAAGCAAGAAAAAAGTCGACTCGACTGGCATGAGTTCTTGACGGGGCTGAAGAACTGGTCCATTATCTGTGTAAATCGGACTTTCACCTGGTGCGTTTCTCTATAGAAACCCGATTTTGATAGGGTTCTCTGGCACCAGCGGCGGCTTCCCTCGACTTGCCTCCCCGGATCGACCTCATCCGTTGTCGAAGAGCAGGTATTCCATGGTGGTCAAAACACAGTGCAAAGGACGTAGCGTCACAGGGCTGGACGTTGGAGCCGATAACGTCCGCCGGTACTTTCCCAAAAACATCTCCTTCATCGAGCTGGAACTGGATCATCTGCAGATTCAGTGCGGACTCGACCCGGATTTCTGGCAAGATCAGCCGGAGATTCACGATTCGCGCCTGTGTGCGTGGCTGGAATCCAAACACTTCCGCAAAGCGGATCGCGCCCCTATTCCCTTGGCCATGATTCCGGAGGGAAACAACTCGTTCCGGTTACAACCGGTTTCGGTGCGCCCCGGAGTCAAACAACTAACTGTCACGGCCGCCTAAGCCCCGAGTAGCGGCCACGGCGCGACGCCAACGCGCCGACGGCCGACAGATGGCGAGCGGTGCCAAACCCCGATGAAAGACCTCCTTTCATCGATGCTCGCAAGCCCTTTCCAACCCTCACCTCTGCAGTAACTCGTCCTTCCCAAGGTGCGGTTCGGATCCCCGAACCGCACCACTCTTCCTGCCGCCGATCGGGCATAGAAATCCAACTCAAACTGTCCAAAATTAGACAGACGCCGCGATGCGTTTGTGCCAAGAATACTGCTATAGCAAAGTCAGGGATAACAAATCCCAATGGCGAGTACGCAACTCTACGCGGCCGGCGAGTCAAGGGATCCGGCCATGCGCAGAGGACGCTGGCTTTGCCGTTGGCAACTGGCAGGATGCTACGCGCCGCGGCACGCCGCAAGTTACTGCTGTCCCTGGGTTTGCCGGCGGCCTGCTAGCCCAGCATGTCTTGCACGCTTGTTTCCTATCGAGGCCGGGTTGTTTCATTCGATGAGAAAAGCGCATAACTGCGCCAGGTTGAGACACTTTTTCCTTCACCCTTGACGACGAAAAATGACAGGCTCATTTCCCGATTCGAACAGCGCTCGTGAAGGTCATATCAATTCAGGAACAGGGGTTGCGGATTTCATCCGCCATTCAGTTCCTTCCGTTGACTAACTCCTAGACTTGCTTTATCCAAGCGTGAAACGGCAGGTAAGCATGGTGGTTAGAACGCAGAGCAAGAGTCGCGGAGTCACCGGGCTGCACGTGGGTGTGAGTAATGTCCGGCGCTATTTTCCCAAAAACATTTCCGTCATCGAGTTGCAACTGGACCATTTGCAGATCCAGTGCCGCTTGAACCCGGACTTCTGGCAAGGACAGCCGGAGATCTTCGATCCCCGGCTGTGCGCCTGGCTTGAAGCTCGGCATCTGCATCGACGGCCCGATCGGGCGCCGATCCTGCTGGCGCTGATACCGGCAGGCAAGAATGCCTTTCGGGTGCAACCGGTCACGGTGCACGGGCAACTCGTTGCCAAAATGGCGCCCCAGCCCGCGGCTTGAGGTCGCTTGGTTCGGCGAGGCCCTCCGACGTTGGCGGGGCTTGGCTCGGTCGCACCGCCCCACGCGGCGCTGGCGATATTTGTGCGCCGACCCGGCGGGGTGGAAGCGCCTTTTGAGCCAGCCCGCACCCCAGCCCCCACCATTGATAGACTCGGGGAAGCATGTCTATCAAACAGCTTCAAACCACCATTGAGCAGTTCTTTGCCGCCGGACCGGCCGCCATCGGCAATCCCGAGGCGCTGTCGGCCTTTCTTCAGTTGCGCACAGCCATCGAGAGCGGCTCGGTGCGCGCCGCATCGCCTGATCCTGGTTCCCCCACCGGGTGGCGAGTCAACGCATGGGTCAAACAGGGCATCCTGCTCGGCTTCCGGCTCGGCGTGCTGGAAGATTGTGGCGCCGGTCCGCTCTCTTTCGTAGACAAGGGCACCTATCCCTCGCGGGCCTTTACCGCGGCCGAAGGCATTCGCATTGTTCCTGGTGGCTCTTCGGTGCGCGCCGGAGCGTATCTGGCCCGGGGTGTGGTCTGCATGCCGCCCATGTACATCAACGTGGGCGCCTATGTGGACGAGGGCACCATGGTGGATTCGCACGCGCTGGTGGGCAGTTGCGCGCAAATCGGCAAGATGGTGCACTTGAGCGCCGCGGCACAGATCGGCGGGGTTCTCGAACCCATCAATGCCAGCCCGGTGGTGATTGAAGACAACGTGCTGGTGGGCGGCAACTGCGGCGTTTACGAGGGGACCATCGTGCGCAAGGGCGCGGTGCTGGCGTCGGGGACGATTCTGACCCGGGGCACGCCGGTATACGACCTGATCTGCGGCGAGGTGCTGCGGGCCACGGCAGAGATGCCGTTGATCATCCCGGAGAACGCCGTGGTGGTGCCAGGCTCGCGCGCCGTGACCAAGGGCCGCGGCCTGGAGTGGGGCCTGAGCGTGTATGCCCCGGTCATCGTGAAATACCGCGACGAAAGGACCGACCTCAGCACCACGCTGGAGGAATTGTTGCGGTAAAGGGAGAGATGGGGTGTCCCCAGGTTCTTGAAGCCGGTGGGCGCCATGCGGCTAATACAAGCGGAAGTTGACTTCTACCGTGATCAGAGTCGCGACCGGTTTGCCCTCCATTGTGGCCGGCTTGAAACGGTACTTCATCACCGCCTGCATGGCCTTGACATCCATATCCGGTCTCAGACTTCTTATCACCGCCGGAGCCTGCGGCCTCCCTTGGGCATCCACAATCAGCGAGATCAGGCTGACGCCCTGAACCTTGTCGAGTCTAGCTTTTTCGGTGTATTGCGCTTGCACCGAATTGAGCACCAACGGGGCTTTCACTTTGCTTCCCCGTACCAGGGGCACGATGTTTCCAGCGGCGTCGATAAAGCTGCCTCCGCGCGCCGCAGGGGCGGTCCCAACCGGCGGAATCACGACGCCGAGCTTCTGCCCCGGCTGCGCCGTGAGGCGGAAGACCCTAGTCTTTCCTTCTGGTCCATCTTTCTGAACAAAACAGCCCTGCAGTGTGACTTCGACGGTCTCCTTCACTAGCACCGGCGTCCCATGCAACGTGCCAGGCTTGAAGTGGTCCCGCTCCACGGTGTGCACCGCCAACTTCTCCAGGTAATTCTCCTCAGGGTGGTGCAAGGTGACGTCGAGAGGCGAGCCCGCCTCATCCACAAGAAGGGAGACGACCACCTTTCCCGCTGCCTTGTCAGAGCAAGTGTCGGTTGGCAAAAGGGGGATATCGGCCCCGATAAGTTCCGGAGCCGCGACCTCACCGCCCACGCTATACTCCGTTTTTTGAGCCGCTGTGCCCTGATCCACCGCGACATCTACCGCCTGTTGTGCAGCCGCCACGCTCGCAGCCAGATATGCCAGCAAAGCCACTCCATAGAAAGTTCGCATCGTTCGCCCTCAAATTCCGCCGAGCGTCCACAGGGCAGTCGTTGAATGAAGAGACAACGCTATTTGCTCGGGACTTCCCAGTCTATCGCGCGGCTCCGGGCAACGCTGCACACTGAATTGGCCTGGCATCAGGGCTGGAATTTGTAGGGCGGCTCGGGCGGCGTGCCACGCTCCAGCGCGATCATGGTCCAATGGAAGAACCCCATGCGGCGACGCGAGACCATGGTGGCCCATTCCAGTTCCTGGCTTGAGGTTTCGCTCACCAGCTTGACGCCCAGCACCAGATCCTCATGCTGCTTGTTGCGATACAGGTTGGCGACGCTGGCGGCGATGCGGCTGGATTCCTCGTTGGCCGCCTCTGCATCGCCCCGGAAGATCCGCTCCGCGATGCAGCGATTGTAGTAACTCTCGGCGGCGCGCTGCGCGGTCTCCATCTGCGAAACAGTGATCAATTCCTTGCCGTCGTAAAGCTTCCCGGGCGCTCGCACAATCTCGTTGGCCAGTTTGTAGTCGAAGCGTAACTGCCGGCCCACAACGGGCAGATGAAAGTCGACCCGCAGAATCCAGCGCATGAGCCGGAGCGGCTCGAAGCCCATGAGCAACTGCTCGATCCAGCCTGGATTCCACTGTCCGTCGGGCATCATCATGGCTTCCCGGTCGCACTGCGCCATCCTGTCCCAGAGCCCGCGGCTTTTCAACAGGTCGAGATGGACGCGGCGGGTGGTTACTTCCACGCCCTCGGGCAGCACCTTGTTGCGCAGATAAGTCTCGCTTCCCGCGCGATCGAGCATCACTGCATAAATCAGGGCCATGTCGGCAAAATACTGCCGAAAGCCTGCCTGCTCCTGCGAAGTCAATACGCGATAGAGCGGCTTATGCGGCGGCAGAAGGCTCAGTGAGCCCTCTTTCTTGTGGTGGCTCCATGCCTTCCATCCGAAGATAACCAGCAGGACAGGCACAACAAATATCAGCCTCTGTCCAACGATCCACCCGATATAAGCAAGGCATAGGAAAGGCACCAGGACGAGCCATGCCAGTTGGCGCAGATGCTTGCGCGCCCGGCGGTCCTTGTGGGCGCGCCGCAGGCTCAGCCATCCCTCGCGCCAGGTGTCCACACGGAACAACATGCGCCAATAAGAGGCTTTGAAAAGGAGAACAAAAAGGGAGTACATATCTGGAGCCATGGTAACCGATGCAAACTCCCGCACGAGTTCCCCACTGCCGCCCCCTCGCGTTAGCCTGAAGAGATGGAACCGATGCAAGCAACCGAACCTTCCCAACCGATTCGCTGGGGTGTCGTGGGACCCGGCCGCGCCGGAGCGCGCTTTGCCCAGGGCATTGCGGCCGTCGAAGGAGCCTCCCTGGAGGCGGTCTGGGGCCGCAACCCGGAGCGGACCCAGGCCTATGCCGCGCAATTCAACGTGCCGCAGACCTGCGCTTCAATCGATGAGCTGATGGGTAGCGAAGTGGATGCCCTCTATATCGCCACCCATCCCGACACCCATGCGGCGCTCAGCCTGCAGGCACTGGCTGCCGGCAAGCACGTGATGTGCGAGAAGCCCGCGACCCTGAATCAGCGTCAGCTCACTGAGGTGCTTGCCACCGCCCGGCTCCATGACAGGCTCTTCATGGAGGCCATGAAGCCTCCGTTTTTTCCGCTCTACCGGCGGCTGCGCGCACATCTGCAGGCCGACCCCATCGGCCCGGTGGGTTTTGTGCGCGCGGGCCACGCCGACGCCACCTTGCCCCCTGAATATCCCCTGCATTTTCCGGAGTTGGGAGGCGGCGGCATCATGGGCATCGGCCCTTATGAGGCGTTTCTGGCGCTGGATTGGCTGGGCGAACTGAAGCGGGTGCAGACCATGGGACGGGTCAGCACGGCCGGAGTGGACAACTTCGCTCTCTTCCAGACCGAACACGAGCACGGCATGGCGCAACTGCACACTGGGCTCGACCTGCTCAGCCAGGGCGACGCGCTGCTCGCAGGGCCCCTCGGCTATGTGGTGCTGCGCGCCAACTGGTGGAATCCCATTCGAGCCACGATCCATTACCTGGACAAGCGCAAGATCGAGCTCCACGAGCCGTATACGGCAGGCGGCTTCAACTACGAGACCGACCACTTTTGCCGCCTGCTGCGCGAAGGCAAACGGGAAAGCCCGGAGATTACCCACGCGCTTTCGCTGGGGATGGCACGGCTGCTGGAGACGGCGCGAACCGCGCTGGGGGTGCGGTTTCCGGGGGAATAGAGCACGAGAGCCTGGCCAGTCCCTGTTTCTCACAGACGACGCGAAACACACATGAATTCATCGGCTAGCCAAGTCTCTGAGGGCCGGGAGGCCCTCAGCACAGTCGGCCGGGAGGCCAGCGTTACATTCTTTGGCGACGGGTCAGGAGTTGGGGCTAACCCTGCGAACCCAACGAACTCCGCTCACTCCGCTCGGGGAACGTAATCACCACTTTGCCCACCTGCTGGTTCGATTCCAGATAGCGATAGGCCCAAGGGGTTTGCTCAAAGGGAAACGCGCGAGCGATCTGCGGCACGAAGCGCCCGTCGACGAGCCGGTCCCATACATATTTCTTGGCCGTGGCCACCAGTTCTGGGTCATTGATGATCTCGTGCAAGGTGTAGCCGCGCACGCTCACGAAACGAGTCAGCGCCTGCAGCATGGGAAACGGAGTCGGCTCCCCGGAAAGTGCGCCGTATTCGATGATCATGCCACCCAATGCAGCGGAGCCCGCCAAGGTATCGATAAACGGCCCTGCGACCGGGTCGAAGGTCAGCCGTACGCCTTGGCCGCCCGTGATGTCGTGGATGCGGGCGCCGTAGCTCTCCTGGCCCAAAACGATCACGTGGGGTGCGCCGAGTGCGCGCAATTCATCGCGCTTGGTAGCCGTGCGGGTCAGGGCAATGGCGGTCGCGCCGGCATCCTGCACAATCTGGATGGCGGCGATCCCTACGCTGGAAGATGCCGCGGGAATCGATACAAAATCGCCGGCTTTGACGCCACCGACGTGGATCAGAGCTCCCCAGGCGGTCAGGTACTGCATCCAGATGGCCGCACCCTGGGTGGGAGTCAAGTTGGGGGGATACTCCGACAGCACCGTGGCTGGCACAATCGCTTCTTCTCCCAATGTGCCATAGCGACCCTGAGAAAACCCTGGAATGGTCGACACCGACTTGCCCATCCAACTGGGATCGACACCGGCCCCGACCGCCTCCACAATGCCGGCCACTTCGTAGCCGAGCCGGGAGGGCAACTCCGGCTTCTCCATATAGGTGCCGTGGTAGTACATTGACTCGGCCCGGTTCAGCCCGGAGGCCTGCACCCGCAGCCGTACTTCCCCTTCCGCGAGTTCGCGCGTCGCTTCCTGCTCGAACCGAAGGTGCTCCGGACCGCCAAGTTCATGAAAACGTACAACGGTAGGCATGAATTCTCCTCACACAATTGAATCATAGCCAATCCAAAGTGCGTGAATGTTGAGAGGGTGGTTTTTGTGCAAGATATCCGGCCCAAAGCCGGAAGCGCCGGGCACATACCGAAATGCAGAGCCTGAAGTTCCAGCCGGCGGAAATCGCACGCCCAAAGGGCCTTTCTGCAACCTTACACCCTTGGTGTGGCGCAAGTGTTAGCATCAAGCCTGACAGATGCAAACGAAAAAACTGAAAATAATCCCCCTCGGCGGTCTGGGCGAGTTCGGCATGAACTGCCTCGCCATCCGCTGGGAAGATGACATTATCGTGATCGACGCCGGGCTGATGTTTCCCGAGTCGGAGTTGTTGGGCGTGGATGTCGTGGTTCCCGACATCACCTACCTCATTGAAAACAAAAAGCATGTTCGCGCCATCATCCTGACCCACGGCCACATGGACCACATCGGCGGCCTGAGCTGGATCCTGAGCGAGATCAAGGTGCCGGTCTACGCCACCGAGTTCACCCTGGCCTACGTCGAGGGTAACCTCGACGAGAACCATCTGCTCGACGAAACCGAGTTGGTGGAGATCACACCGAGAGAAAAATTCACCATCGGCCCCTTCACTATCGAGCCGATCCACGTCACCCACTCCATTGTCGATGCCGTTTCCCTGGCCATCGATACCCCGGTGGGCGTGGTGATTCATACCGGAGACTTCAAGATCGACCTGGCCCCGCTCGACGGCAAGAGCTTCGATCTGCACGCCTTTGCCGAATACGGCAAGCGCGGCGTGCTTGCCCTGCTGCAGGACTCGACCAACGTCGACCGCTCCGGCTATACCCCCTCGGAGTCGGCGGTCATTCCACGCCTCGACGAGATCGTCTCCCGCACCAAGAAGAAGCTGTTCTTCAGTTGTTTCTCGTCGTCGGTGTTCCGCATCCGCATCGCGCTCGACCTGGCCCGCGCCCATGGGCGCAAGGTGGTCATGGTCGGCCGCTCCATGATGGAGAGCGCCGAGATTGCACAGGACCTGGGCTATATCGAAGTCCCGCAGGGCCTGATCATCAATCCCGGCCAGATGCGCGACTACCGCCCCGAGCAACTGATGATCATGATCAGCGGCACCCAGGGCGAGCCCATGAGCGCGCTCAGCCGCGCCGCCGTGGACAATCACAAGCAGGTTCACATCGAAGCCGGCGACACCGTGCTGCTGAGCTCGCGCATCATTCCCGGCAACGAGAAGAGCATCTTCCGGGTCATCGATCACCTCTACCGCCGCGACGCCAATGTGATCTACGACAACGGCTCGTCGGGGCTGATCCACGTCAGCGGCCACGGCAGCCAGGAAGAGTTGCGCCTGATGATCAACCTGGTGCGGCCCAAGTTCTTCGTCCCGGTGCACGGCAACTACGGCAACCTGCGCAAGCACGCGCAGTTGGCCCTGGATACTGGCGCGGTGGAACACGCCATCGTGATTGAGGACGGCGACGTGCTGGAACTGGATCAAAACGACGCCCGCAAGAAAGACAAGGTCACCACCGGCCGCATCCTGATCGACTCCGGCTCATCGAGCGATGTGGTTGAAGACCTGGTGCTGCGCGATCGCCGCATTCTGTCGGAAGACGGCATCGTGCTGGCGGTTCTGGCCATCAACAAGCGCACCGGCAAGGTGGAGCAG